>JBBTZO010000046.1:0-17744 GCA_038061315.1 Patescibacteria group bacterium | reverse complement strand
TTTTTTAGTAAGCCATCGCCAGTGTTTACACAAGGACAGTCACTGGTTGCAGGCGAAAAGTCGGTATCACCAAGGTTTAGTCTGGATAACCCCTCAAGTAGTACTAAGATGCCTTTCTTTATACTATACCTAGTCATATTCGGTCTAATAGTCCTTGACGGCTTTATGATACGCGTAAACAAAACACACAAAAACAAGAAGCACATGTTATCATTTAGAACGTCTCTAGGTTTAAATATCATAGTTTTGGCAGTTCTTTGCCTTAACCTTACCTATATCCTATAGTCCCCATTGCCGACAGTCATGATCTGTTGCTATAATATTAAAGTAGTTTGAATTTAAATAAGGAATGAATATGTACGATTTAGTGATAGTAGGCACCGGTCCGGCAGGTCTTTCTGCAACAATATATGCCGCGAGATATAAAATGAATATAGTAACCATAGGCAAACTTCATGGCGGAACAGTCACAGAAGCTCATCTAGTAGAAAACTATCCCGGGGTAGGCGAAATATCCGGTATGGAGCTTGGTCAGAAGATGTTAGAACAAGCAAAGTCGCTCGGTGCCGAAGTTATTGCCGACTCTATCCAAAAGATAGAAAAACAGGATAAATTTTTTGTTCTCCACACTCAAAGTGGTAAGTACGAAACAAGGCGGATACTACTTGCAATGGGAGCCGAAAGAACCAAACTCAAAACCAAAGGAGAAGAAGAGTTTTTGGGCAAGGGCGTAGCATACTGTGCTACTTGTGATGGACCATTTTTCAAAGGGAAAACAGTAAGCGTGGTCGGTGGTGGAAATGCTGCCGTCACTTCTGCAATATACATGAGCGATATTGCCGAAAAAGTATACCTTATCTATCGCGGTCCGGAACTCAAGGCAGAACCGGCATGGATAGAGCAGCTGGAAAAGAAAAATAATATTGAGATTGTCTATAATGCCAACATCGATGAGATTTCCGGTGAAAACCTAGTTGAGCAAATCAAACTAGACGACGGTAAAGAACTAAAGGTAGATGGAGTATTTGTAGAAATCGGCTCAACTCCGAGCAAAGCACTTATAAACGATCTTGGACTAAAAACTGACCCGAGAGGTTATGTGATAGTTGATGCCGAGATGAAAACAAGCACTCAGGGTGTCTGGGCGGCAGGTGATATCACCGCCGGTGAGTTCAAGTTTAGACAAGTTGTCACTGCTACAGCCGAAGGGGCTTTAGCTATATATAGTGCTTATTTAGACACAAAAAAGGAAAAAGGGTAGAAAAAACTTTTTGGCTCTACAGAGGTAAAATTAATTAGATTAAAGCTAGTCCGTGCTTGTTTATCCACATTTTATTCTTGACAAGCCCTATTTTGTGCTTCATCCTATCATTACGTGCTTAAAAAATCAAAAGGAAGGGAGGTGATATATATGGCAGATGATGTAGTAATGGGTTATTGCGTAAAATGCAAAGAAAAAAGAGAAATGCAGGAAGCTACCGAAGTTACCATGAAAAATGGTCGAAAGGCTATGAAAGGTAAATGTGGTGTTTGCGGATGCGGGATGTACAAGATTATGGGCAAGGCTTAAATCTTTTTTGAGAACTTTTGAGGTTCTCGTTTTTTAAATAAACAATCCGGGTAAAAAAGCCGGATTGTTTATTTTTTGACACCCGTGTCATCCTGAGTCCGTCTATAGAACAGATAAACCCCGTTGAAGGATTCCTTAAACTACTTTAGTTTAGTAAAGCAGAACAGACCCGTTGAATTTATGGACAAATTTTGCTATAATTTTTCTGCAAAACATTTTGAATTTTGCATTTTTAATTTTAAATTAACTTTGGTCCCATCGTCTAGAGGTTAGGACGCCAGGTTCTCATCCTGGTAACAGGGGTTCGATTCCCCTTGGGACTACCAAAAAATTACAAATATGAAAACAACAAATATAGTTCAAGAAGTTCGTGATTTTGTAGAAGAGGAATGTAAGAAGCCAACAAGCCTCTACGGCTATGAGCCTTTTCCTTTTCACTTTGTCCCAATGGTAAGGTATGCAGAAGAACTAGCCAAAGAACTAGAGGCCAACAAGGAGGTGATTTCAATAGCCGCCTGGCTTCATGATGTTGGTTCGATAGTTGATGGTAGGGAAAACCATCATCTATCCGGAGCAAAAATTGCAGAAGAAAAACTAAAAGAACTAAACTATCCTCCGGAAAAAATTGCATTAGTTAAAAAGTGTATTTTAAACCATAGAGGCTCTCAGTCAAATAACAGGGAGAGTCTAGAAGAGAAAATAATTGCCGAAGCAGATGTGATGAGTAACTTTGATAACATCTCGGGCATATTCAAGGCAGCTTTTACATATGAACACATGGAACAGGGAGAAGCGGCAAAAGCAGTAAGAAAGAAACTCCAAAATAAATGGAATCAACTTCACTTTGAAAATTCCAAAAAAATAATAAAACCAAAATACGAAGCAGCTATGTTGCTTCTAGGTAAATAATTTTAGAAAGGAAAAAATGAGCAAAGAAGAACAAGACAAACTAGAAAAGTTAATACGTGAATACCTGGACAAAGGTGCACTGATGCAAGTTGCAACTTGCAGAGATAATCAACCGTGGACTTGTAATGTCTGGTATAGCTACGATGATGATTTTAACTTCTATTTCATTTCAGGAAACTATCGCCGTCATTCAGAAGAAATTAGAGATAATGAAAAAGTTGCCGTGGCAATAGTTCAACCTATTTTTACAAAGCTTGGCCAACTAGGGAGAGGTATAACATTTGAAGGAACAGCAAAAGAGCTAAATATTTTATCCTCCGGGAAAGCATTTGATAATTATCTAAAAAAATGGCCAAAAGCAACGATGTATATTTCAAAAAAAGATATCCGAAATAATTTAACCAAAACTCGATTCTACAAAATAACTCCAAAAATGATAGTACTCTTCGACGAAGTTAACTACCCCGACCAGTCCAGGCGCGAATTCCATCTAAAATAATTGTGCTTAAGCGATTTATTTGATAACATAACACCAATGATAACAAAAACTTTTAACTTTTTCTTTACTAGTCTTTCCCGCGGAAGATAGCTTAGAAATTGTATGAAAAGCCTTCCGCAAGGAAGGTTTTTTTGATTTGTTATGCACCTTTATGCCTATAAACCATTAGCGGAAGGAGAGGTCATGAAAAGCTCTATCAAGCCTGTTGAATTTCTGGAGTTACCGCTTGACGCTACCGCCGAACAGATTGTTTCGACGCTGGAAGAGTATGTCAAAGCAAAACGAGCCATAGACAGAAAAGCACTACTGGTAATTAGTAGAAGGAAAAAAGACTACAGGGAGGAACATTACCAGAGAATGATTCTAGCTGCTCGTAAGGGGTATGGTTTTCAACTAGGTCAAGGCCGATTAGGAGACGCACTTGAATATAGCAACATCGCCTTTGACCTCTACCCGCTTAGTATCAAATAGGCAAGTAGCCCCATCCGGTTTCAAAAAGAGGTCCCGGATGGGGTTTCTTTTTTTATAAAAAACATAATCTTTTGACTAAAACGGATATTTCTAAGATAATGGACTCCATGAAGAAAAAGATTTTGATAGGTGCAGGGGGATTTTTATTAGCCGTTATTTTACTTACAAATCTACTGGGGATGAGTAAGAAAGGTAATACTCCGGCAAGCCAGGCAAACAAAGTAAACCCGAAGGTAGCAGCTAAAAAACTTGAAGACGAGAAGAAAAAAACTGAGGAGTATAGGAAAAAGTTTTCCTTGAAAGAAACGGCTCCCAAATATAACGACTTCATGATACAGGCAAAGTCGGGAATAGTCGTTGACGCCGAAACTGGTGAAATACTATATGAAAAAGAGGTTCATCAAACCTTGTCTCCAGCCAGTATTACAAAGATTTTGACTGGTGCAATAGCTCTTGAAAACCTTGATATAAATAAAAAAATCAGAGTCTCAAAACACGCCTCAGAAATGGAGGCTTTTAATATGTCAACCCGAGAGGGAGAGATGCTTAAAGTAGACGATGTGATGCATGGCCTTATGATGATTTCCGCCAATGATGCGGCTGAAATCCTAGCAGAGGGAATTGATGGAAATCGTCAGACCTTCATTGATAAAATGTCCGAAAAGACCAGACTGCTTGAACTAAAGGAAACTGCATTCAAAAATCCAAGCGGGCTTGATGAACCGGGACACACTTCAAGCGCCTACGACATTGCAAAAATGACCTATTATGCGATCAAGTCAAACCCCGATATTTTGAAGTATATGGGCGAAAAGAAGGAGTACTCTATCCCCAAAACAGATGAAAATGATGCTCACTACTGGCCCGGACATGTCTCCCTTACTATGCGAACTTACCCCGAAATGCTTGGAGCAAAAACAGGGTTTACCGATGAGGCCAGGAATACCTTCATAGGTGTTGCACAAAAAAATGGGAAAAAATTCATATTCGTCTTTATGGGTTCGGATAGAGGCAATGAAGATGCTCGTACACTACTTACATTTGGTTTAAACAACACAAAATAACTCCGATGTATATCTCTTTTTAATTTTTACTTTTTAATTTTTACTTAATTAGCTATAATGGTTTTAGCTTAATAACTTTCAAGAAGGAGGGTGGCCAATAGAACTTGTAAGTCTTGGGGATTTAATAGAGAGAGATAAGCTTGCTATTTTTAGCAAATATTTTTCGTATTTTATACTCGCTATAAACATCTGTGTAGTCGTCGGTTTTTTGGGTTTAGCGATCTTTACCCAAAATAAATTTATCTTAAATGATCTAATGCGCATAATCGTTGGTTTTGCTGTAGTTGGTATCATTTCTTTCTTTTTCTCTATTAAGTTGAATAAAACTGAACCAAAATCAAACCTTCTACTCCAGTCATCATTTATTCTGGCATATTTCTTTGTCTTATTTGAAATGACTGGACAAACAAAGAGTTTTCTTTTCCCCTTAACCTATCTTTTTCTTATACTCACAAGTTTTTATTCTCTAATTGTCAGTGCCGTACTTCTTACTGTGACCGTTAGCTACTTTTTATATAGCGAACTCTATCTTAAAAATCAATCAATCCAGGATTTTATAGTTTTAAACGGTTCCTACATTCTTTCTCTTATATTCGTTACTATGTTTTCCATCTTTCTGGGCTACAAATATAGAAAGGGTATGATTGATAAATCAAAACTCGAAAAATATACAAAAAATGTCTCCGCCGACAAATCAAAAGATGAAGCAATATTTTCAAATATTGGTGACGGAATATATGCGGTGAATAGAAAAAGAGAGATGATACTTTTTAACCCTCAGGCAGAGAAGATTACCGGCTGGAAATCAGGAGATACACTGGGTCTGCCCTGCAAAAAAATAATGAATTTGAAGAACGAACAAAGTATAAGCATCTGCGAGAAAGACTGTCCGGTTCTTGCCGTCTGGAATACCGGAGAAAATGTTATACGTGACGATATATGCTTTTTTGGCAGAGGAAAGGGGGATACTAAACTGGAAGGAACTTATGCTCCTATTAAAGAAATGGATGGTAAGGTAACAGGTGCAATATGTGTATTTAGAGACATTACAAAGAAAAAAGAAGTCGAGAGAATGAGGTCAGAGTTTGTTTCCACAGCATCTCATGAACTCCGAACACCCATAACGGCAATGTCTGGATATATTGAGCTAGCCCTAAATAGGGATGTCTGCAAGGTTGATGAGAAAGGGGTAGAGTATCTAAATAAGGCATTTCAAACGGCACACGCCATGTCAAACCTTATCAAAAACCTTTTGGTTGTCACAAAAATAGAAGACAGAAAAATCGAGTACACTATAACAAACTTTTCCTTGAAAGATTTGACCGATGAGGTTATCGAGGTTTTTGAAAAAAAGACCAAAGAAAAAGGTATTGAACTCAAACATGATTCAAGTCCAAACCTTACAATAAAAGGCAAAGTCGTCTCAAGATCCTTGGATGTTCGCGCAGATAGAGAACAAATAAGGGAAGTTTTAAATAATCTGGTAGAAAATGCTATAAAGTTCACATCCAGGGGCTCTATCAGTATATCTATAGGATATGATGATGACTTTGCGAAGGTCTGCATTGCTGACACTGGTTTCGGTATATCGGAAAATGGACAAAAACATCTCTTTGAAAAGTTTTATCAAGTAGACAACACAGCAACTCGAGAGGTGAGCGGTACCGGCTTAGGGCTTTATATAACAAGATCTATAGTTGAATCTTTTGGTGGAAACATCTGGGTAGAAAGTGAGGAAGGAAAGGGGAGCAAGTTTTTCTTTACGGTTCCGAGAGCACTGGGTTGAGTATTTTTATATAGCAAATGTAAAAACATTGTACTTGCAAAAAGATTGGTTTTTGATTAACATGAAAATACCTAAGAGAAGGGAAGTATGACAAAAATTTTACTAGTTGAAGATGACGTAGCGCTAAGAGAAATATACTCTGCCAGATTCACAGCGGAGAACTTTGAAGTTGTATCTGCCGGTGATGGAGAAGAGGCGCTTGCAAAAGCAGTGAAGGAGAAACCTGATATTATTATTTTAGATATTATGATGCCAAAGATTTCCGGCATGGATGTGTTGGATATTTTGCGCTCAACACCCGAAACGAAAGATACAAAGATAATCATAATGAGTGCACTTTCACAATCCTCCGATATCGAGAAGGGGAAGGAACTTGGCGCTGATGCATATCTAGTAAAGTCACAGGCAACTCTGTCAGATGTGGTCGAAAAGGCAAAGGAAGTTTTAGCAAGCCCACCAAGGGAGGGGACAACTACCGAATAGTCTATTTTTTTAATAAATTAAGATATCCCCAAACAAGGGGATTTTTTATTGGCTAATTAAGATGAAAGTTGATATAATTTTAAATATGAAAAGAACACAATTTTTTGTCATTCCCGACCTGATCGGGAATCCAGAGAAATAATTATAGATTCTGAATCAAGTTCAGAATGACAGGAACAGTATGAAAAGAACACTTACAACAGGAATAAATAAAAATATCGGGAAAGAAGTTACACTCTCTGGCTGGATACACAAGCTCAGAAAACTTGGGGGTATAAGTTTTCTAGTCCTCCGAGATAGAGAAGGACTTGCACAGGCTGTTATTGATGGGATAAAGGAGAACGAAAAGCTAGTAGAACTAACCACTGAAACAGTTATCAAGATAACAGGCAAGGTCGTAAAAGAGGAGAGAGCCCCGCATGGTGCCGAACTTCATGACTGCAAGATTGAAGTTATTTCACCAGTCAAAGAAGATATTCCTTTTTCAATTAATAAAAAAGAGCTAAATGTAAACCTCGATACACTACTAGACAATCGGCCGATTACAATTAGAAATCCCAAGCAGAGAGCAATTTTCAAAGTACAGGCAGAAATAGTAGATGAGTTTAGGCGATTTCTATTGTCAAATCAGTTTACTGAAATTAACAGTCCAAGCATTGTGTCTTCCGGACTGGAAACAGGAGGAGCTGAGATGTTTGAGGTGAAATACTTCAAACAGAAAGCCTTTCTTTCTCAAAGCCCGCAAATGTACAAACAAATCCTCGTAGGAGCTTACGAGAGAGTCTTTGAAACTGCCTATATGTACCGAGCAGAAAAACACTCTACTTCAAGACACCTGAATGAATATATGTCGCTAGACCTTGAAATGGGTTTCATTGACTCCTATGAAGACATTATGAATCTGGAAGAAGAGTTTTTGGCTTCTCTGATAAAAAGGTTAAAAGAAGGTTGTAAGGAAGAATTCGAAATGCTTGACGCAACTCTACCAAAAATTTCCAAATCAATTCCGCGGATGAAACTTGTAGAAGCGCAGAAAGTCTTAGAAAAAGAGTATAAAGAAAAATGTTTGGGCGCATCAGACCTAGACCCAAAACAAGAAAGATTGATTTGTGAATATAGCGCCAAGAAATATGATAGTGACTTTATCTTTATCACACACTACCCAAGTAACAAAAGACCATTCTATACATATGATGATCCTAAAAACCCCGAGGAAACTCTTAGTTTTGACCTGATGTTCAGGGGGCAGGAGATAACAACTGGCGGACAACGCCTTCATCTATATGATGATTATGTGAAAAAAATGAAGGCTCGTGGAATGGGCATAAAAGACTTCGAAGATTACCTGAGTGTTTTCAAGTACGGCATGCCTCCGCATGGTGGACTAGCAATAGGCCTGGAAAGACTCACTGCGCGATTTCTAAATCTAGATAATATCCGTGAAGCCAGTCTTTTCCCACGCGACATTAACCGCTTGAGGCCGTAGATAACAGAAAAACCAAAAACGGAAAAACAGAACAACTAAATCGTCATTCTGGCTCGTCCAGAATCTAAAAAAAAATGAAAACAACCACCAAACAAAACAAAACAAAGATTATAGGCATTTCCGGTAGCCCTCGAAAAGAAAATTCACACTACATGCTTGGAACTGTTTTGGAAGCAACAAAAGAAAACTTTAGTTCATTTCATTTAAATGAAATGAACATAGAAACTTGTAGGGGTTGTACAAATTGCCAAAAAGGGTTTGAGTGTCAACAAAAAGACGACATGAAAAAAATAATACAAAAAATAGAAAATAGCCAAGTTATTGTTCTTAGCAGTCCGACTTATTTTAGTAACGTTTCGGGGTTGATGAAAAATTTTATGGATAGGTGTTGTCCGTTATATTTTTCAAGAAAACTAGAAGGAAAAAAGGCAGTCCCCCTATCTGTTGGAAATCTAAAAGAAGAGCTTGAGTTTGATGAAAAAGGGAACTGTTTGTGGCACAACGAAGAAAAGGATTCGGTTCTAGAGTGTCAAAAAGCCATGGAAAGATTCTGTGAGATCTTGGGGGTAGAGGTTATTGGCAAGGTCCATGTCCTTCATAGCGACCCTAAATCTAAAGAAAAAGAGTTAATACGATTGGGTCAGAAAATAGGAAAGTTGGTAAAATGATTGCGGTAAAGGATAAAACATTTGAGGGCCCGCTTGATCTACTTTTAAATCTGATAGAAAAAGAAAAGCTGGACATTTGTCAGATATCCCTAGCTCGTATTACTAATGACTATTTGTCCGAGATTCAAAAAATTGACACATCAAATGAAAACCTAGCCGACTTTTTAATAGTTGCTTCTAAACTTCTTTATTTAAAAAGCCGGGCCATCTTGCCAGTCTTATCTACCGAAGAAGAGGAGGAAATAGAGGACCTAGAGACACAACTTAAGGAATACAAGAAGTTTAAAGAGCTATCAAGTCAATTTTCGGAAATTTTAGATAAAAATCAACGTTCTTTCGAGCCAGGGATACGTAACTCTGATATAAACCTTTTCCTTCCACCTCTTGGCGTAGACCTGAACTACCTAATGAATGTTTTACAGGAAGCCCTAAGCCGAATACCAAAACTAGAAAAAGCAGAGGAAAAAAGAGTAGAGTCAAAAGTAACACTTGAGGAAACGCTGGACCGCCTACAAGGATTGATTAAAAAAAGTAAGAAATTTTCATTCAAATCTGTGGTTAAGAATGCTAAAACAAAGGGGGAGATAATCATCACATTTCTAGCACTTCTGGAAATGATAAAAAGAAAAATGGTAAGCGTCGAGCAAAACAAAAACTTTGCCGACATAACAGTCCAGGGATTATAATCTAGCTATGAAACAAAAAAATCTTAAATCACAGATAGAGAGCCTGCTTCTCGTGGCGGGTAAGCCTATTTCTTTGAAGGAAATCACAAATACCATCGGTGAAAACGTTGTAGAAATCCAGAAAGAACTCAATGGTTTGATTGAGGAATACAGAGATAGGGGCTTCAGAATTATTAAAAAAGATGAGAAATACCTACTGGCCTCCGCACAAGAAAATGCCGAGCTAGTAGCAAAGTTCCTAAATGAAGAACTTAGATATGAACTATCTGCATCAGCACTTGAAACACTAGCGATAGTTGTCTATAAACAGCCGATTACCCGTGCCGAAATAGAAAGTATCCGAGGAACCGACTGTTCCCGAGTTTTAAGAGTTCTAATGATTCGCGGACTTATAGAAGAAGTGGGTAGGAAAGAGGCACCCGGGCGGCCTATACTCTACGGCACAACAGTAAAAATGCTCACATATCTAGGAGTAGAAAAAGAAGAAGACCTTCCAAAAATGGAAGAACTCGCCGTATAATGTCATTCTAAGCCTACCCCTAATAAAGCTGAACTCTTTCTATATTTTTTTGCCACTACACTAATATGTATTAGTGTAGTGTTTATTCCTTTTTGTCATTCCCGCAAAGGCAGGAATCCACTATAATTGTTCTATGAGAATCAACAAATATATTGCATCATGCGCTGGCTACTCGCGGCGAAAGTCCGAAGAACTGGTTTTATCTGGACGGATTAAGATAAATAACGAGATAACTCGTGACTTAAGCACTCAAGTAAGTGAATCTGACAAGGTCTATTTAGATGGTAAGCTGATTACCCTACAAAAATTCGTTTATTATGCACTCAATAAACCTGTTGGCTACACAACCACGACCTCCGATCCGCACGCAAAGAAGTTAATTACTGAGCTCGTACCAAAAGATCCGCCCGTTTTTCCGGTCGGACGACTTGATAAGAATACTTCTGGGTTAATATTTCTGACAAATGATGGTGATTTTGCACAAAAAATGACTCACCCAAAGTACGAGAAAGAAAAAGAGTATATAGTGGAAACAAATAAACCACTTTCCGCAAGTTCATTAGAGAGCTTGCGAGAAGGAATAGAACTCGACGACGGCATGACCGCACCTGCAAAAGTCACCTCTCTTTGTCATTCCCGCGAAGGCGGGAATCCAGACCATAAAAATAATCTGTATTCCATTACCATCCACGAAGGTAAAAACCGCCAGATCAGGAGAATGGTAGAAAAAGTCGGAGCAAAGGTCATGGCACTAAAGCGGATTAGAATAGGAGATTTTGAATTAGGAGATTTAAAAGAGAGTGAATATCAAATCTTTACCCAAAATCAATCTAAATAATTCCGTCATTCTGGCTTGACCAGAATCATTTTCTCAGAAAAATTTGACTATTTCATAACTTAATGGTATGATATTTATACCTTAACAAAAAAGAGGGAGAAATCCCATCTTTTTATTTTCACCCGAAGGAGGTGAGAACATTGAGAACCGAAGCTGAATGCCAACACGGTCAAGAGCTTCAAGCCATGCTCTTTGACGGAAGTGGAATTGCCTCATTCGCCAGCTCTTCTATAGGTTTTATCACGGTGGGCTGTTCGTATCCCAGTGAAAAGGAGGATCTGGAAAAAGCGGTGAATCTGTTTAAGGCAATAGTTCGCTGTGTTGAGCAAGGTAGTGAGGTTCGGAGCGAAATCTACGACGGCAGGTGCAGATGGCTCGTTGATGCCTACCAGCAGGTTTCAAACGACCTTCTGCCAAGCGACAGCCTGAAGCCCCAAGAAGTGGTCGCGAAGCTCGAGAAGATTTTGGCTGGCGAAGAGCTTCCACATGAAGAGCTCGACAAGCTAAAAGAGCACCTCCGGACTTTTACCGAACTGCTCCGCGAAGTGGTGGAAGACTCCTCGCATCCACAGCGCTCCTCCTACCGCGGTCCTAGAAGATGTCCTGTGTGCAGAGGTGATTACAAGGGAGGTCCCGACGACTGCCCGCGAGGCTGCAATCCTCGGCAGAAGAAATGGGTTCCGTTGGAATCTCGGAACTCGAGCGGCGAAGAAGAATAAGCAATATGGAAATTGTGGCTCTTCGGATTATGATAACTCTACACTGGGACCCGATTCGTCGGGTCTCTTTTTTATTGTCATTCCGGACTTGATCCAGAATCCAGGAATTTAATTTGTCTAGATTCTGAATCAAGTTCAGAATGACAGAGTAGCGATCCTTCATTCCTCAGGATGACAAAGCAGCCAAAAAGTCCTACAATACTTATATGAAAACTTTAATTATCGCCACACTAATATTCCTCGACATTATTCCACACGGAGCTCCCTTTGTTTCCGAGATGCAAAGGGATTTAGAGAGTAGGATTAAAGTTGAAGAGAAAACCACGTCGAACGTGGCTTCGCAAAATAATCCTCAACTGATTGACTTTTCACCACTTCCCAATAAAAAAGCTGAATTCTACACACCCGGTGTTGGTGCAAATAACTATCTTGCCGTTGATGTGGGCACCAGCGAGATAATGCTTGAAAAGGGGAAAAATGAAGCCGTTGAGGTTGCTAGCTTAACCAAACTAATGACGGCAAGACTACTACTAAAAGATGGGAATCTGGCAAAAACGGTCACAGTTAACGATTTATCTAAAATGAGAGCCGACGATTCCCGAGCAAACCTAGTTGCCGGTGATGAAATTTCTTATCGAGATTTACTTAAAGCCCTACTTATTAACTCTGCTGCAGACGCCGCACTTACTATCACAAACAATCTTTATCCTGGTGGATATAACGAATTTATAGCTAAAATGAATGCAGAAGCTTTAGTGTTAGGCCTAAAAAACACTAATTTTGACAATCCGGTCGGCTGGGACAGCCCCAAAAACTATTCTTCCGCTCAAGATTTGCAAATTTTGACAAGAACTCTCCTCCAAAATGAAGAATTCAAAAAAGTTGTATCTACTCCCAGCACCTCATTCACATCAGAGAAAGGATATATTTATCCTCTAAAAAACACGAATATTCTACTAGACGGCACAACAGTATTCGGCATAAAAACAGGCCATACAACGAGTGCCGGCGACTGTCTCATAGCTCTTATTAAAGTAAAAAACAGTGACGTTCTTTTTGTTATCCTTGGTGCCGGAGACCGATTTTACGAGGCAAGAAACCTTCTCACATGGACCAACTTAGTGTATAATTGGTGACTGGCACAGCCAGTAATTACCAATTACAAATAATACCAATGTACGAATTCTCACAAAGCTAGAAAAGACTTAAAGTAGCCTGAACAAGAATTAGTAGATTCGTATTATAAGTAATTAGTAAGGAAATCATGTATAAGGTAGCCCTTATTGGCCGTCCAAATGTCGGCAAAAGTTCTATTTTTAATAGAATCGTCGGCAAGAAACAAGCCATCACAACAGATGTTCCGGGTACAACCCGTGACTGGAACGAACAAACCGTCACGTATGCCGATAGGTCTTTTTGTATTGCCGATACCGCTGGGGTTGAAAAAGAGTTGAAGGATGAACTAAAAAAGAAAGTTAAAACTCAGTTTGAGCAAAACATAGAGTCGGTAAGTTTGATATTTTTTGTAGTGGACGCTTCCACGGGGATTACCGCAGAAGACCTAAAGATTGCAGAGTACCTAAGAAAGCTAAAAAAAGAAACTGTTTTAGTTGTAAATAAGGTAGATACCTTAAAAAGTGCAGCTGACTCAAGTGAATTTTATAAACTTGGCCTTGGTGAACCCATTGAAGTTTCGGCCATTCAAAATAAAGGAACCAAGAAAATTTTGGATCTTATAACTCCTCATATTAATAAAATATCTGTCAAGGAGGTCGGACCTCAGGTGAGGTCCGACCTCAAAACACTCAAAACAAAAGGAGTACATGTTTCTATAGTTGGGAGACCAAATGTAGGAAAATCATCCTTTTTAAATAAGCTGATTGATGAAGAGAGGTTTATCGTCTCAGAAGTACCGGGAACAACAAGGGACGTAAACTCATGCGCTATAAAATATAAAGATGAAGATATTACCTTTCTGGATACAGCCGGACTTAGACGACGCGGGAAAATAGGAAAAGTTCAGGGAAAGGGAAAAGAGGGGGTAGTTGAGAAATTTTCTGCCGACAGAACAAAGACAGCGCTTGATGAGTCAGACATTTCTATATTGCTCGTTGATGCAACTGACGGTATTACGTCACAAGACATGCACATCGCAGGATATATCAAAGATGCGGGAAACGGAGTTGTTATCGTCGTCAATAAGTCTGACTTATTCAAAGAGAAAAAAGTATCTCACGCCTGGAACACCGCAGAGTCTTTTTCTAGACTTGCCAGATATAAGTTTGAGTTTTTACCATATGCACCACTGATATTTGTTTCATCCCTTAATGGTAAAAATGTCTCTAAGGTTTTAGATTTGATATTAGAGATAAAAGAGAAAAGAGAAACAAGAATTCCAACAAGTGAACTAAATGAATTCCTTAATAAAGCCATACTAAAAAAACCACCCGTAAGCACAGATAAGCATCAGGTGAATATAAAATATGCCACACAGGTCGATATCAACCCTCCGACATTTGTCTTTTTTGCAAACTATCCTGACAAGGTTCACTTCTCTTATCGAAGGTTTCTAGAAAACAGAATCCGTGAAAACTGGGACTTTACAGGAACCCCTATCAATGTTAATTTTCGGGCTAAAAGTAAGAAATAAAAAAACCTCTCCCAGACCTGAGCCCGGGAGAGGCAAGTAAAAACAGTGGCAAAACGATCAGCTCTGTATGCAGCCGTCTAAAGCGAGCTGTTCGCACTCATTGCGTAAGAGTCTCACACTATCGGGGTCGATAATATAGAGGTTCCCACTGTTTGTAAAAATGATGGAACCTTGCTGGCCAGTGGAAAAATAAATTTTCCGAAACTGTACTTTCGTACCGCGTACGAACTGGTCAGTCCATATAAAGCCCTTCGCGCCGTGGGGGTTAAGAAGTGACACCACCTCTATGACGTTGCCCTCAGATAGGTAATGACTCTCAACCACATCTTCTTCATCACGGAAATTAAGGGCACCAGTGAGCCCTGGAAAGCCCTCGTCGTCCATTTCGATGATGACCGATGACTCTTCACCGTTACTTATCATCGTCGCCTTGATTGACAATGTACGCTCCTTTCTTTAGATTTTTTGAAAAAATCTTGGGGACATATTGTAGCACTTAATAATATTTTTGTAAAGATTATGGTTTATATTTTCCTTATAACTCTAGCTGGTATATAATAGTTCTTATGAAAGTAAAAACACTTATAGTCGGCTTAGGAAATCCCGGCACAAAATATGAGAAGACCCGGCACAACGTAGGGTTTATGGTTTTAGATACTCTATGTGCAAATTTTAAATTTGAAAAGAAGTTTAACGCTGAAATTTGCGATTTTGGGAATGAAACTGTGCTTATGAAACCACAAACATTTATGAACTCCTCTGGGAAAGCATTGGCAGCTTTCGCTGATTATTATAAAGTTGAACCAAAAAATATCTGGGTTGTTCACGATGAAGTCGATATTCCACTTGGTGAAATAAGGATACGAGAAGGCGGTTCCTCGGCGGGGCACAAGGGCATAGACTCTGTGATAGAAAATCTCGGAACAAAAGACTTTCTGCGCCTTAGGATGGGTGTAAAAAATGAAAACTTAGGAATGATTGAGACTGAGGACTTTGTTCTACAGAGATTTGGTGAAAACGAGGAAGATAAACTGCCAAAAATCATTAGTTTGTGTGTAGGTGAAATCAAAGAAACATTAACCAGTGGTGATAGAAAGCCCAAAATATTAAAAGTAGAATAAAAAAATTAGGAGAACCGTTCCTTAAAGGAGGCTCTCCTAATTTTCAAAAAATCTCCCACTTTATCAACATCTGTCATAAAGACTTAACCGAGTCACTGCACGTATGCTGACTGGTGTGTTGTGGGGAGAAACCTACCAACAAGCAAGCAACTTAAAGGAGGGTGATTTAAGAAAGCTGAACTTGTTAGTAGGTTTCTCGCCCGCAAATCCCGCACTTGAAACAGGTTAATCTCCTATTTTAGGTACGATAGAACATATTAACATATTAAAGAACTTATGTCAACACTTTTTCTAGAAAAACATAATAATTGTGCTTAAAAATGACAAAAAATACCCTTAAATTTAATGAAAAAATGTATATTATGGCCACAGATATTGCCCTAAATACTATTGGTAATGAACGGCTTAAAAAGATTACAAAAAGTGGTTTGAGTTTCCAGGATTTATGGAAAATGCCAGCTGGCGAGATTAGAAATAAACTCGGGAAAGAGAGGTTTATAGAAGAGATTTTAAAAGAGCGGGAAAGTATCAATCCCGAAAAGGAGCTAGAAAAACTAGAAAAAATGGATATAAAGTTTACCACAATCTTTGATAAAAACTATCCAAAACTACTAAGAGAAATATTTTCACCACCAGCCCTCCTTTATTACAAAGGAAATATCGATATCCTAAGCAAATCAACTCTCTCTGTAGTCGGCTCCAGAAAGTTTACTACCTACGGAAAGAATGCTACAGAAAAAATCGTTTCATGTCTAGCTGAAGCGGGATACACAATAGTCAGCGGTATGGCTCTTGGTATAGATACATTTGCCCACAAAGCTGCCTTATGTTCTGGCGGGAAAACAGCAGCCATACTGGGCTGTGGTCTCGACAAGCCCTATCCGGCAACAAATACAAACTTATTTAAGAAAATAGTTGATTCGGGTGGGGTGGTAGTAAGTGAGTACATGCCTGGTATGCCGCCACTACGACAGCATTTTCCAGCAAGAAACAGAATAGTCTCGGGTGTTTCTACCGGAATACTGGTAGTAGAAGCGGGGATAAAGTCAGGTGCGCTGATAACTGCTCGTGATGGTTTAGAACAAAACAAGGACATCTTCTCCGTTCCCGGACCTATCTTTGGCGAGTCTTCAAGCGGAACAAATCAGCTTATCAAGATGGGGGCATGTGTCGTCACTGAAGGAAAAGATATCTTAGAATATTATGGATTTGAGGCTAAACAAAAAAAGACCGAACTAAAACCATCAAACGAGATAGAATCGGTAGTTTTTGCGGCCCTTGAGAGTGGAGAAAAACATATAGATGACATTATAAAAACAAGTAAGCACGAAAGTCAAAAAATCATTTCAACCTTGACGCTCATGGAGATAAAGGGTAAAGTAAAAAACTTAGGAGGCATGATATACATTTTAAACTAGATAAAATGACCAGCGAAAAAACAGAAGAAGATTATAAAAACCCAGGAGATGTCTTGGCTAATGAGAGTCAGGACTTATCAAAAAATCCAAAAATCGAAATTATTAAAGGGGATTTTATGGGCGATACAAAAGAACTGGAAGAAGCTACTAAAAAATATGACGTTCCTGGCATGGTGAGTGAAGCTACAGGCCTAGACTGGAAAACCTCCATACTTAAACTAAAACATATCGAAAAAAGTGCGGACTGGGAAGACGACGATACTGTACTAATCAATCTAGGAACGGGAGCCTACGCCCTTAGCGGAGTTTCCCATGAATGCCTTCATTTGATACTTAGACAAAACAACTGGCTTGAATCATCTAAAATATCTGCTTTTATAAAGAAATATCCCGAAATGAGAATAGATTATCCGGAATACAAGGCAGGGTACCCAATAGAACAATTGATTGCATACCTGATACAAGATGAGATTTCCAAAAAAATAGGACAAGAAGAGGAAATCGGAAAACTAATCACAACTGGCGGACATGGACCCTTTGAGGTTATACTTGATCGTGAATATGATACCAACACAAAGAAAAAGTTGGGCAAAATGATTATAGAAAAGTGGCCAGACAAGAAAAAATACCCAGATATCATCAAGTGGATAGAAAATATAATAGAAAATTTTGAGGAAGGAAGTTAATGGCAAAAAATCTAGTAATCGTTGAGTCACCGGCAAAATCAAGCACAATAGAAAAATATCTTGGACCAGACTACAAGGTTGTAGCTACTTATGGTCATATTAGCGATTTGCCAAAAAGCCAAATGGGTATAGACATCGAGCACGGTTTTCAACCAGAATACGTAGTTGCT
>JBBTZO010000045.1:0-2421 GCA_038061315.1 Patescibacteria group bacterium | reverse complement strand
AGTACCGTCACGATTTGTCCATCTACTGTACATTCTTGAACTATTACACCACCATAACCCGAAACTATCTCCTTATTTCTGATTTTCCCCGTACAAATAGCATAGACGGGTATATCTTGACTTGCTTCCTCTGGCGTAGTTTCAAAGTCGGTTCCCGTATGATAACCAGAGAACTTCTCGGGCTGAACAGGGGAATTTTGAGGTGTAATATATATGCCAAATGGCTTTTTGGTAACCCTAGACTCGGCCCCTGCAATCGGTTCAGAAATAACTTTTTTAGGTCCTGCTGGTTTTATGTTTTCCTGTGATTTATCCTCCGGCTGAGTTAATTGCGGTGTTTGGCTAGTGTCTTTTTTGGGCCAAAAAATAAAGACTAAAATCCCCGCCATAACGATGGAAGCCAGTGCTAGAACTATAATTTCAAGTTTAAAATACTTTTTCATAGTTTAATTATATTAAAAAGGTTAGACATATAAAATATACTTTTCAACAAAATATTTCTCTAGAAAATAAACATCCCATCCCCGTATGAGTAGAATCTGTAGTTGTTTTTCATTGCTTCGTTGTAAATATCCAGTATCTTCTCTCGTGTCCAGAAGGCACTAACTAAGAGTAAGAGTGACGACTTCGGCAAGTGAAAGTTAGTAATCATCGCTTCAACAAATCCGAACTTATATCCGGGATAGATGTAGATGTTCGTTTCCCCCGCCTGAGACTCTAAAATCCCTTCTTTCTGGCACGACTCTAAAACCCTAACGGTCGTCGTCCCAACGGCGATAATTCTCCGACCTTCTTTTTTGGCTTGGTTCAAATTATTAGCTAAATCAACTGATAACTCAAAATGCTCTGAATGAATTTTATGATCTTCTAATTTTTTAGTTCTTATCGGTTCAAAAGTACCGAGACCCACATGCAATGTAACGAAACCAATATCACAGCCCTTATCTTTTATTTCATTTAACAGTTTGTCGGTGAAGTGAAGTCCTGCAGTTGGTGCAGCTACCGAACCTTTTTCTTTTGCATAAACAGTCTGGTAATCCTTGTGATCTATATTCTCTTCATGTTTTTCATGACGCTGTTTAAGAATGTATGGAGGCAACGGCATTTCACCTATTTTTCCAATTTCATCCCAAAAATCATCACCTTTCAGGTTAAACTTGAGCTTAAAAACACCCTCGGTTGCATCAAGGACCTCGGCTTTTAACTTATCGCTAAATATAACTTCCACCTTCTTTGTAAGTCTCTTTCCGGGCTTTGCCATTGTTTCCCAAACGTTCGCTGAACCATTTTTCACAAGTAGAATTTCGACCTCTTTCCCATCGACTTTACCAAAAAGACGAGCGGGGATAACCTCAGATTGGTTAAAAACAATAAAATCCCCCTGCTTGAGGAAGTTCGGTAAATCATAAAAATGAGAATGTTGAAGTTTGCCTGTACTACGGTCTACAACCATTAACTTAGCACCATCCCTCGGCTCCTTCGGATGAGTCGCTATTAACTCCTTCGATAAGTCGTAGCTAAAGTCAGATAAATGCATTTAATACCTTAGGAACGGATTTTTGGGAGTATATGATGGGTCTTTAATCTGAGATATATCATACTTAGAGTCGAAAAGATTTAAAATTTTAGTTTTATCAAATTTTATTGAAATTTCGTCTATCTCAGCTTTATTTTTCAGAAGAACATCATTTTCAGGATTTCTGGTGAAGATGAAGTAAACAAAACCTAAAAGCAAAATACCTATGACGAGTATCATCAAAAGAAGTACTTGTGGTAACCTTTTGGTCATCTTAGCCGTATTTACATTTGGCATTTTCAAATCAATTTTTTTCATTTCTTGAATGCGTTAATTTTTAATGTTGCTGCAGTATTATCCCCAATTTGTACTGCACTATCTTTTGGCTGCTTATAGCTTATAGACTCAACCTGAAGTAGTCTGTCGTATGACTCTATGGCCATTATCATATTATCGACTTTAGCAAAGCTACCAACCAGCTCTACCTGAAAAGGAATAGCATAATAATCATCTATTTTCTTAAGTTGCGCATCTTCTACCGACTTCGCCCCTGTTCTTGCCTGACCTGAGTCAGCTGTGAAGGCCGTAAATGTTAGCCCATTTGCATTTGATATGGCTTCTAAGTCTTTCAAAATTTGTGAAATTTCTTTGTCCTCGGGGATATACTTATCTACCTGCTCTTCAACTCCCCGAACGTTTTTCATTTCATTTTGAAGCTCTATGAGCGTTTCTATCTTTTTGTTGTTATTTAGAGATATATGTTTATTTTTGCTGGTTTCTTTACTCATTTTATCGAGGAAAAACACAAGAGAAACGCTTAACACAACTGTGAGTATAAAAAGAAGACTTATAGTGACTATCAAAATCCTATTAAACCTTTTTGCTGCTAAACTTTTATTCTTATT
>JBBTZO010000044.1:0-24924 GCA_038061315.1 Patescibacteria group bacterium | reverse complement strand
TCCAGTGTACCTTTTTTGACCAATCAGTGTCCAAGAGGTTTCTCATCCTGGACAACAGTTGGAGTTGTTGGGGGATTGCTTTAGAGGTCGGACCTGGCGGGTACGCAAGGATCCGACCTCTCTAGGGATTATTCAACTACAAACTGTCCGCTGTACATACCCATTGAGCATGAAAAAGATATTTTCCCACTTTTTTCAGGTGTGAACTCGAAACTATCTTCCCCTGTTCTTGGCAGGTTTTTTTGAATGTTTAGCGAAGGCACGACAAAAGCTCTTGCACAACCGAGCGTGTCATTCGTTTTTAATGTAACTTTTACGGGTACATCTTTTCTTATTTTTATGTCTTCGGGAGTATATCCATTGTCTGAAACATTGATAGTAACTTCCTGTATACCATTATTTAGAGGAACCGTTGATTCTTCTTGTGAGACTTGCTGCGAAATTTCCTTGTCCTTTAGGGAGATATTAAACCCAGCTAAGGTTGCACCCGTGAGAATTGTAAAGAATGCAACAAAAAGCACTAAAACTGCAACGATCTTTTGGAAAATATTACTCCATTTTTCTGTTAATTTTGTAGTGGTGTAACCTAATATGAAGAAAAGCGGTGATGTCCCAAGTATAAATGAGAACATTATTGCTGCGCCGGTGACCCCACTTCCCGATGCTATAGCTAAAAGCATCATAGCCTGCGTGATAGCACATGGAAGAAAGACGGTTAGTGCTCCCATAAAGATAGCCCCGGGGTCACCACTGTTTTTTGCTTGCCCCGTTTCTGCGCGGGTCTGCTTTCTTATAAACTTTCTTATAAACTTGGGCGGTTGAATAGAAAAGTATCGGAATATTGGATGAATATTTAAAATATTAAGTGCTAAACCTACCATAAAGACACCGATTATTATTTGTAGCCAACCACGAAAAGCCGGAGTTAGTGATATGAAAGAACCAAAATACCCAAGTAAAAAACCAAGGATTGTATATGCGACTAGCTTTGCGATGATGAAAAGCAGTACCGGTCGTGCTTTTGGTGCGGATTTCTTCTTTTTATCCTCCAAATACTCTTTCTCTTCATCTAAAATAACGCTTGCAAGCAGTCCGCCCTGAAGAGCAATACAAGAAAGCCCACCGGTTGTAAGGCCTGTTATAAAGGCTAGCCAGAATTGGTTCATAATGTGTTCTCCTTTGTTGTCCGCAAGGACAGTCCTTGTAGCTCACAAGGACTGTCCTTGCTTAACGAGTATTTCATATTTTTACCTTTCTTAATCTTAATGAATTTGACACCACAGTTACTGAGCTAGCGGCCATTGCCGCGGAGGCTATCATGGGGTTTAGAAGAACCCCAATAAAAGGATAGAGTACCCCAGCCGCTACAGGTATAAGTATTACGTTATACGCAAATGCCCAGAAAAGGTTTTCTTTGATAATCCTCATAGTGTTTCGCGACAGTTTCCATGCGCTATATGTAGAGTCTAAGGAACAGTTCATTATAGTTATTTGTCCTGTTTCCATAGCGATATCAGTTCCCGTTCCCATAGCGATGCCAATGTCGGCTGTAGCTAAGGCCGGTGCATCATTTATACCATCACCGACCATTGCAACAGACAGTTCTTTTTTTTGCAGCTCTTTTACTTTTTTCTCTTTATCTTTTGGCGCGACTCCGGACAAAACGTTTCCCGTCTTCACCCCGGCTTTGTCAGCAATAGCTTTAGCGGTAAGACTATTATCTCCCGTTATCATATAGACATCGACAAGTGAATCTTCGAAGTTTTTTATAGCTGCCTTTGAGTCGGACTTGATGGTATCAGCGATGGCTATAATGCCAGATAGTTTACCATCAATGGCTACATAGATAGGAGTTTTTCCTTCCTTTGCATAGAGAGCTGCCTGACCTTCTAGTTTTGAAATATCAATCTTTTCTTTTTTCATTAACTTTTCATTACCCTTTACTATGGCTTTACTATCAATCTCCGCCTTTATTCCCTGCCCAGACAAGGATTTGAAATTTTTAACCTCTGATAGTACTAGTCCTCTCTTTTTTGCTTCTCTGACGACTGCCTCTCCGAGTGGGTGTTCACTTCTGCTTTCAGCAGAGGCAGATAAGCGCACAAATTCATTTTCTGATAAATCTGAGATATTGTGCATATCTACAACCTCAGGCTCTCCTTTTGTAATAGTGCCTGTCTTGTCTAAAAGTATAGCGTTAACCTTCTGAAACCTCTCTAGACTTTCTGCATCTTTGATTAAAATGCCATTTTCAGCACCCTTTCCCGTACCAACCATTATGGCAGTTGGGGTAGCTAGCCCTAGGGCACACGGACATGCGATGATAAGCACTGCAACCATATTTATGAGTGCCAGGGAAAGTCCACCAAAAATATACCAGACCACAAACGTGCCGATTGCTATCGTGAGCACACTTGGTACAAAATAACCTGAAATGACGTCGGCTAAGTGTTGGATTGGCGCTTTTGATCCCTGGGCTTCCTCAACTAGTTTAATAATCTGAGCAAGTAGTGTATCTTTACCCACCCTTTCTGCTCGAAATGTAAATGAACCAGACTTATTGATGGTTGCGCCGGATACCTGAGCGCCGACAGACTTATCGGTTGGGATTGATTCTCCCGTAACCATTGACTCATCTATAGAAGACTCTCCGGATAGTATGACGCCGTCTACAGGTATCTTTTCTCCCGGACGGACAATTATCTCATAACCTACAGCTACTTCATCTATTAGGATATCTGTTTCCTTACCATTTCGGATTACTCTCGCTGTTTTAGGGTTTAGTCCAGCTAGTTTTTTAATAGCCGAACCAGCCTTACCCTTAGCTCGTGCCTCAAAGTATTTACCAAGGAGGACTAAGGTAATAACAACCGCCGAAACGTCAAAGTATGTTCCTGCTTCCGGTAACATAATCCCAAGTTCTCCAGCAAATACAACAAACGTACTAAATATAAATGCCGTGAGGGTTCCTATAGCGATAAGGGTATCCATATTTGCATTTCGGTGTTTTAGGCCCTTTAGAAATCCGGAAATGAAGGCACTGCCTACCCAGAACTGGACCGGAATGGTAAGTATTAGCATTATGATATTCAAAGTTTTCATCTGAATCTCTGGGATTCCGGCTACAAAACCCATATTTCCTAGTATTACGATAATGGTTGAAAGTATCCCGCCGATAACGACTTTATTTTTGAGCTTTCTTAAATCATTTTCTTTTTCAATGTCTTCTGCGGTTTCTTCATCTTCTCTTGGTCTTCCCTCTTCTTGGTAAACATCATATCCGGAGTCTCGGATGGTTTCTATTATCTTTTCTTCCGTTATATTCTCTGGGTGTTCTACGGTCGCTTTTTCACTGGCATAGTTAACTATCGCATCGGTGTCCGAGAGCTTACTCAATGCATTCTCAAGAGTCATGGCACAGCTTGCGCAGTGCATTCCTTTTATTTTGAGAGTTGTTTTCTTTTTCTCCGCCATACTACTCCTTAACCACTATTTTTCCCTTAAACATCCCCATGCCACACTCAAAACCGAACTCACCCGTTTTTTTTGGTACTATTTCAATCTCTGTATTTTTACCTAATGGTAGAGACTTCCTAATCTTAAACTCAGGTATCACTACTTCTGCCAGACAATCACTTGGATCTTTTCTATTGAAAACCAAAGTTGTTTTCTGATCTTTTTTTACAACAATTTTTTCGGGGGAATAACCACCCTCCACTATTATTTCAACTCTATCATCCACTTTTACCTCCTTACTTTTTTTACCTAAGAAAAACCACAGAACAAACGCGATTCCTCCACCACCTAATATTGCTACGATAATTTTATCCAAAATTTGCCTCCTCTTGTTTTGTTATTTCGACCCGTCTCGTTGAGGCTCGGCCGAGGTGGACCGACTTTATGGAATGGCGAGTGGAGAAATCCCTTTCCTTTGGTTTTTTAAGGGATTTCTCGGGTTTGCTCGGGATGACAGAAGTGGTAAGGTATTTCTTTGGTTCTCTTACAAACTTTTCTTTACACCCTCGCGCACAAAAAAAATAGTCCTTAGTTCCTAGTTTTGTATTATCGGCTGCAGTTTTTGCGCTTACCATCATACCACAAACCGGATCCTTATATTCTTTCAGGTAATCTTCCAGCTTCATGTCATTATCAACTAAACCGGTAATGTGTTTTGCTCCTTTGAATTTGTTTTGCAGAACTTCTCTTACCAGGTCACTGGCTTTCAAGATTTTAGAATCGGTCAATGAATAGTAAATATAGGTACCTTCACGCCTCGTCTGAACCAGGTTATTTTCTCGTAGTATCATCAGATGTTGTGAAAGATTTGCTTGACGCATATCCAGCATTTCCTCGAGCTCTCCGACGGTAAGCTCGCGGTCGCGAATCAAATGAATAATCTCTAACCTTTTCGGATTGGCTAGAACCTTAAAAATATCTGCATGTAAATCAAAAATAGTAATACTCATATATTTATTATATTCAATGTTTAGAATATTGCAATAGTTTTTTCTTTAATATGTTTCAATTAAAAAAAGCGGACACTCTTGGTCCGCGGATGGGAGTTCCTACTAAGTTCTAGGAACCCCCAAATAAATTTTTTGTTATTTTTTAACCACTCGTAACCGTAAAGCCACAAGAATAGTTAAGATAACGGTGATTCTCTGGTTCTCCCGGTTCTTCTTCTCCTATCTCGATGAAATCATCTACTATTTCAACGATTTCATCTTTGCATATCCAAATGGACAGGACCACCACAGACACCCAAGCGACTACCTTAATCATGTTTCTACCCCTTCCTGGTCTTTTTGAGTTTTTTACCGTTATTGAAGTTGTTGTCAGGACCTATAATATTTTGGCCCTCCATCCACGAAATCAGTACAAGAAGTGCAAAAAGCGCCAATAAGGTTATCGCAAAAAATAACACATCCACGAACCTCCCTATTCTCTGTTTGTCTTAAGGATATAGATTATGATAGTGAGTACAGTCACAATCACGGTAATAAAAAAAGAAATATGTCTGTCATGATATTTTAAAGTACAACCCAATCGTCCTCCCTTACGATTGGATAAGTGGTGTTTTATCAATAGCTAAAACGTAAGCGTAATATAACATAAATTTATTAAGATTTGAAGAGTGTGTAGAAAAAATAAACTCAATAGTTACTCCGTTAGTGCCCAGCGAATTACCATATCCTTAATCTTCATATATTCTTCTTCTTCAAACTGCATATTGGCTATGCAAAACTTTTTGCCTTCAATGTGAGAACAAAACATGCATTCATACATATCATAACAGTTGTGTAGAAATAGGCCGTTTACAATCTTTTTTGACCAACTAATCGAAAAGCTGTTTGATACCTCACTACTGTCTTCTATGCGAATACAAAAATTCGATGTTATTGCCCGCTGACCGGCAGCAATAAACTCTGACTTATATATGCCATCACAAAACAGTAAGTTTTTTGAATTTCCACAGTCGTTAGACCGAAATACATTTTCACCTTTCATAACACTATCAGACTGGGCAATATTGATTGAGTCTAGTTGTTTGCTAGTGGCGGTATAGTTTATTTCATTCCAAGCATCTAAAATATCCTGCATGCTGTTGATTGGTTTTTTCGGCCTATTGTCCCAATCTTCTCTCTTATATGCATTTTCCATAGAAATAAATTTAGTTGGATTAACAGTTTGTGTCCAAGTTTCTTCTCCCGTAGTAGAGTCAGTGACTGCTTGGGGAAGGCGAATGTCAAAGGCATATTTTTGTACAAACTGATCTAGTGTGAACGGGTTTTCATATCCAAAGACTTGACCTACGACTTTATCTAAAATTATTTTTGCTTCTTTTGCGTCCATTATTTTTCCTTTCTTTTCTTTTTAATCTTTAAACGACTTGAAGAATGTTGAGCAAGTAAATCACTCAAGTTAAATAGACCGGTTTGTGTTTCTTCGGAGGCATTACTGAAGGTTTTTCTGTTTAGACCATTTCCCTTTCCAACTTCTTCTTTTAGCGAAGCCTCGTCCATTTGATGGCTCTGCGCAACTAGTTCTCCTATCTTTTTCTTTTTATCTTCTTTGGTTTCCTTAAACTTTTCGGGGAGTGCGGATTGTTCTTTTTGATAAGAGCGGAGCTTTTCTGGGTCAATATTCGTAGTAACCGCACTTGGCGCATCTACGGTACGTGCCTTGACGGCAGGTAAAACTTGGCCTTTTGCAAGCACCCTAACAAGGCATTCTCTGGGATGTAGTTCTGTCATTATTTTTATGCGTATGCTCTGTTCGTTTAGCCCTTTCTCTTTCTCCCTTTCTATTATTTCTTTTGGTAACTCTATATTTAGATTTCCTTCGAGACTCCTTGCATCCTCTTCTGAGACTTTAAATGTATAGTAGTTGTAAACATTCGCAAAAATAGCATCTCTTAAGTCCTTTTCAATTTGACCAAAGTATTGCTGAGTAAGTATGACTGATAGATTAAACTTACGGGCTTCTGCCAGTATAGAGGCAAGTGCAGGATTTTGAACGATAGAAACTTCGTCTATAACTAAAATAACTTTCTGTTCAAATGCCTTTGCCTGGGCGAGCAAGAATATCTGCTGTATAAGCAGTCCTGCGATCGTTTTGACTACCTTTTCACCCATACTCACTTTATTTAACGAAAATACAGTCAGGAAGTTATCCTGGATTGTTTTTGCCAGAGAGAGCTCACCCTCACCGACTAAAACTGGCTGCATTTGCATTTCATCAACAAGCGATACTATAGGCGAGATGGCTTCATTGTAGTATTGCGTTCGCAGTTCATTAAAGTCAGATCCGAAAAACTGAACGATATTTGCAGGTACATAAGCGGAAACATGTTCAAGAATTTGATTTCTCAGTTCAATATCGGTTATAAACCGCTTAAGGTTATCCAGGGACATATTTTGTGCAGTAAATAGCACAAAAAGAGAAAACCTCAAAACTCTATCAACCTTTGAGTTAAACTGATCACCCATCAGAGACTTGAACAATGTTGTGGTCAGCTCATTAGCTGCAGATATGTCATTCGATGCCCCTTCAAAAAGCTCCGTGCTCTCGTTGTTGAAGTTGACTACTTTTGAGTCGGGAATATAAAGGAAGTCCTCGGCTATTGAAGCATGTGGATCTATAACTACTATACGATAGTTCATTTTTAAGGCTGTCCTATGGATGCGGTCTACAAAAAGACTTATAAACTTTGACTTACCGCTACCACTCGCGCCAATAATGAAGGAGTGTTGATCAAACTCGTAGTTTGTAAGGTTTAAAAAGTAGTTGTGAGAAAAATAAGGGAACGTATCTACCTCAAAAATGGCATCAGCTTTATCGCTGGAAAGGATATTGAGTGACTTTTCTATATCTAGGTATTTTGGTACTGCCTTTTTGAGATAACGAGTATTTACCGCGAAGTTTATAGCAAACAAGTTAGATGGGAAAAATGCAGATATTTTATTAGCCTTATACCACTCCCCGCCTGCGCCCTTAAAAAATAAGTTACCCCGTACCGCCGCTTTTTCTATATTAATTGCTCTAACTTTAAAAACAGCACACTCAAGATTTTTAGACTTTTTTATAGCTGTTTTCTCTTTCAGGTCGAGGATGTTTCCGCCAGACACGTACTGTATAAATCTTTCTTTTTTTGTAACATTGGGAATTTTTAACTCGCCATGGTCGTTAAATGGGCGTATTAAAAAACCTTCTATATTGTTAGATAAGGAGCTTAGGTCTTTATCGCAACGTATAAAGAAACGCACCACATTGTCGTTACATTGGAATATTATCTCAAACTTGCTCAATGCTCTCAGGTGAGACAAGAGCGCCCTATAAAGACTTGTCCAGTCTTCAGGATTAAGTTGATCCTTAAGTATTAATAGTTCAAAAGTCTGTTTCATTTTTTATAAAAACTCTCTAAAAAATATACTAAAATATTATAGCATAAATATTAAGTCTTTACTGATTTGTGGTATACCTCTCCTTACTTCCCACAGCATTTTTTATATTTTTTGCCGGAGCCGCATGGACAGGGGTCGTTTCGGCCAACTTTATTCTTTTTTAGAACGGTTTTATTCTTTTTCGATTGGTTTTTTGACTCTTGCCTCATTATGGATGCATTATCCCCAAAGTCTCGGGGCTTCGGAGACTCTGTAGGACTAATCTCTTTTGCTTTTTCCGCCGCCTTTGTTAGTCTGGACTCTTGTTTCTCGACGCTTGCGGTCGGGACTTCGTCTCCTTCTGGCATTGGAGCCTCCGCAATATTTGGCTGAATTCTGACTTTAAATATCATATTTACTATCTCTGAGCGTATGCCACCCAAAAACTGCTGAAACATCTTATATGATTCTTTTTTATACTCCACTAGTGGTTCGGTTTGTCCATAAGCGCGAAGTCCTATGCCTTCACGCAAGTTATCTATAGCATCAAGATGATCTATCCAGAGTGTGTCAATAATGTGCAGGTAAATAGATCTTTCAATCTCCCGCATAATCTTAGGAGTGAACTCTTTCTCTTTCGCTTCATAAGTACTAGCAAGAAATTTATCAGCAGTTTTTGTAAGCTCTCTTGGGTCTTCTTTTTTGATTTGATTTTTAAACTGGTTGTCCGTTGGAACTATGGCATCAAAGTTCTTTATAAAGTTTTCATAGTCAAAGTCTTCTGTTTGAGCGTTCACATTTTCATTAACTAGAAACTCTGCTGACTCGCTTAAGTACTCCAGTATTTCGTCTTTAACATTACTATCTCCAAGTATCATTCTTCTTTTTCCATAAACATATTCGCGCTGTTTGTTCATCACATCATCATACTCAACAAGGTGTTTTCTGACGTCAAAGTTGTTACCCTCTACTTTCCTTTGAGCCGACTCTAGTGACTTTGAAATCATGCCGTGCTGGATAGGCTGGTCATCCGGCAATCCTAGTTTTTGCATGACAGTACCGATCCTATCAGAACCAAATATTCTCATCAGGTCGTCCTCTAAGGATACATAGAACTGCGTTGACCCTGGGTCGCCTTGACGTCCACAACGTCCACGTAGCTGGTTATCTATGCGTCTTGCTTCATGTCTTTCACTGCCTATGACGTGAAGCCCGCCAAGTTTTGTGACGCCTTCACCAAGAACTATATCAGTACCACGACCGGCCATGTTGGTTGCGACTGTGACGGCGCTCTTTTGTCCTGCCTGAGATATTATTAAAGCTTCTTTTTCATGAAACTTTGCGTTTAGTACGTTGTGTTTTACACCGCCCCTTTTCAACATATTTGAAAGAAGTTCATTTCTTTCAATAGAAACAGTGCCAATGAGAACAGGCTGACCCTTTTCATTTCTTTTTTTCACATCTTCTACAATGGCCCTAAACTTCGCTAATTCGTTCTTGTAGATAACATCATTTAGATCGTTTCTCACATTTGGCATATTGGTTGGAATTATCATCACAGAAAGACTGTAAATCTTATGAAACTCTTCTGCTTCTGTCTCCGCCGTACCAGTCATACCGCAAAGTTTTGTATAGAGTCTAAAATAGTTTTGGAAGGAAATAGTAGCAAGGGTTAGGGACTCTCTTTTTATTTCTACGCCTTCTTTAGCTTCAATAGCCTGATGAAGACCCTCAGAGTATCTTCTCCCAAGCATTAGACGCCCGGTAAACTCGTCAACGATTATCACTTCTCCTTCTTTAACTACATAGTCTTTATCCTTTTTGAAGAGCGCCACGGCCTTTAGTGACTGTTCTATATGATGGACCGTTTCGATACCGCCCTCTTCGTAAACGTTTTGCATACCGAGGACCCTCTCCATCTCAGCAATACCGTCATCAGTTAGTGTGACGGCTTTTTGTTTTTCATCTATAACATAGTGTTTGTCTTTTTTTAGTTTTTCTGCAATCTCTGCAAACTGATAGTATTTACCCGTAGACTCTTCTGCCGGAGCGGATATTATCAAAGGAGTCCTTGCCTCATCTATCAAAATAGAATCAACCTCGTCAACGATGGCAAAGTTTAGCGGTCGTTGAACCATTTGTCCTAAGGACTGGACCATATTATCTCTTAGGTAGTCAAAACCAAACTCGTTATTTGTTCCATAGGTGATATCGCACGCGTATGCTTCTTTTCTTGTGATGGGTTTCATGTGCTTGGTTTTTTCGTCTAAAGCATTCTCGTCTTCAAACTTTTCGTCATAAATAAAGGCTTCATCATGGATAATAACACCAACGCTAAGTCCGAGACCATTATAGATAGTACCCATCCATCCTGCGTCACGTTTTGAGAGATAGTCGTTTACAGTAACAACATGAACCCCTAGTCCAGTTAAGGCATTTAGTGTAGCTGCTAATGTTGCAACCAAAGTCTTTCCTTCACCGGTTTTCATCTCAGAAATCTTACCGGAGTGGAGAACATATCCGCCAATGAGCTGTACATCAAAGTGGCGCATTTTTAACTTTCTTTTTGAAACTTCTCTTACAAGTGCGAATACTTCTACCAAATAAGGCTCAAGAATTTCATTAATCTTTTTATTTGCAGTTTTTTTGTCTACACCACCATTGTCATTCCCGTGCAGGCGGGAATCTATCTTTATATCTTTCTGTATTTTTTCTCGAATTTCTTGAATCCTTGTTTTTATTTTGGCGTCGCTTAACTTGGCTACACTTTCTTCAAGCGAGTTTACTTTATCCACGATTGGACGTAATTTCTTTATTTCTTTTTCATTCGGATTACCGAAGATTTTTTTAAAAATCATGTGTTACTTTCTACGGATTACTAATCTTACACGAATCTGCAAATGCTACAAATATTTACGAATTTAAACCGAATCTATTGGTATCTATTTGTATTATTAGTAGATTCGTCTGGAATTTGTAATTGGTAGTCTAGCTTCTGCGAAAAAGTCGCCTTGCTGCGTCTTTGCTTTTTGAAAATCTTTTTGGGCTCAATCTTTTTTTTGTTTCCCTTAGCTCTCTTGAGGCTTTTCTCTCCATCTCGTCTATAGCCGCGAAAACATTTTTCCCTTCGCCTTTTACCGCAATATCTTTACCGGGGATTTTAACTAAAACCTTTGCCACACCCGCTCTATCCTCTGTTCTGTTGTGATCCTCCTCTAGTGCAAGATCTACGCCGATAATGTCTATACCGTATTTTGAAAACTTCTCTACCTTTTCCCTAGCGTAATCCTTAACCTCTTTTGTTAAAACAGTCTCAACTCCCCTGATATCAACTTGCATATTTTTTCCCTTTCTATCACGCCGGACTTGATCCGGAATCTATCTCAATAATGTCTGGATTCTGAATCAAGTTTAGAATGACAATGGTTATGTATTATTTATTATGTTTTATAACTTCCAACCCACCCATATACTTCTGTAAAACTTCTGGTATTTTCACGCTACCATCCTTTTGCTGATAGTTTTCTAGGATTGCAATGAAGATCCTTGGTGATGGCAGAGCTGTATTGTTAAGCATATATACATGCTTCTTTTCCCCATCTTTATCAATATATTTCACGTTTAAGCGTCTTGCTTGCCAATCAAAGAAGATGCTAGCTGAACCGGTCTCACCCCAGCGATCAAGTCCTGGTAGCCAAGCCTCTAAGTCATACTGTCTATACTTTCCCGCACTCAAATCCCCAGTACAAATAATTAGCTGTCTACACGGAAGTCCAAGTTCTTCGTGCATTTCTTTGGAAATATTAATCATTTCTTCTTGAAGTTTTTCAGAAATCTTAACATCGGCAGGAGCAATCACAACTTGTTCTACCTTCATGAACTCATGTACTCTATAAATCCCCTTCGTATCTTTTCCGTAACTACCGATTTCACTACGATAGCATTGGCTATATCCACATAGTTTCATTGGTAGCTGGTTTTCGTTTAGTGTTTCTCCGGAATAATATGCAAGAAGTGATGGTTCTGCTGTACCAACTAGGAATTTCTTTTCTTTGCTTTTAATCCCATCAGATTTTTTATCTGGAGTTGCTACTTCGTATATTTCGTCTATTTCTGGGTTATAGTTAAGACCCTTGAAATAACCGCTTCCAAAAAGAGCAAACTCTTTTACTAGCGTTGGTACAATCATTGGTGCATAGCCCTTCTGGATCATTTTATCAATGGCATACATCATAAAGCCCAGCATTAGCGAAACGCCTTCGTTTTTTACATAATAACCGCGATATCCGGCAACTTTGGCTCCTCTTTCTACATCTAAGATATCCAAGTCATTACCAATCTCAATGTGTGTTTTTGGTTTGAAATCAAATTTAGGAATGTCTCCCCACTTAGCAATCTCTTTATTGTCCTTATCATTTTTACCAATCGGAGTGTCATCAGAAGGAATGATTGGGACCAGTACCATGAGAGTGTCAAATTGTTGCTTTAGCTCCTTGTAATCTTGTTCGACCTTAATAAGCTTTTCTTTTATATCTTTCCCAGATTTAAGAATTTCGTCACGTTCCTTCTTAGACGCCCTTTGAATCTTTTCGTTTAACTTATTTTTTTCAGCTTGAAACTGCTCTACGAGCTTGAGAGCTTCCACTCTTTTTTTATCAACTTCTAAAAGTTGATTAATATCAAGGTTAATCCCTTTATTTTCGGCTGTTTCTAGGAGCTTTTCTTTATTTTCGCGGATGTATTTTATGTCTAACATAGATCAAATTATAGTACATTTAAGCAGAAAATCCAATGGAAATCTGTCTAGGGGTCTACGAGGTCCGACCTCACCTGAGGTCGGACCTCAATAAGCTAATAAGTAAATACAATGAAAACGGCGCAGTTGTGCCGTTTTCTTGCCTCGGGGATGATTCCTAGGAAGCCTTATTGTAGGCTCCCTTGAACCCCAGACTCGCTCACCAGGAGCGTTGGGCGGTATACCCTCTTCTTGCTGGAGTCGACCTTAATACTATACTTAATTCAATAAAGATTCATTGGTTAAAATAACAAACTAAAGCACTTCATTGTTGACATTTTATGATTGATTCCCGTTGAAAATTACTTCTTTTTCTTTAAAAATACCTCAACAGAACTTTTTGTATATGGGGAAATGTTTTCTGGTAGTTTATCTAAAGCGAACCATTGTAAATCAGTATGTTTATCTGGCTCATTATTTTTTAGTTCTCCCCCGACTTGCTTACATAGAAATCCAAGGGCTATCCAGTGTTTCTTTGGATCTTTGGAAATAGTTTCCTGAAAGTCCAAAGTTTCCAAAACTTCAATATCAATATTTACTTCTTCTTTAATTTCTCTCTTTACTGCTTCAGTTGCTTTCTCTCCGAACTCTATCTCCCCTCCAGGCCGTGACCACATACCAGCTTCAACTCGAGCATTTTCTGATCGCTTTATTAAGAGAACCTCATTTTTATCATTAAAAATAAGTGCTCCTGCGCCCACACCAATATAATCTGCACCAGCTTTCATCTTTTATTTCTCTGGCTTCATTATAGGAAAAGTTATAATTTCGCGCATTACTGCGGAGTCAGTAAGTATAGTTGCTAATCTCTCTATGCCAATTCCGTTTCCGGCGATTGGCGGCATGCCATACTCCATCGCTTTAACGAAGTGTTCATCTGTTCGCATTGCCTCTTCATCACCCTTACTTAAGAGTTTCTTTTGTTCAATAAATCTTTCCCTTTGGTCTCCAGGATTATTGAGCTCCGAGTAGCCCTTACAAAGCTCCTCACCCCATACAAGTAGTTGTACTTGCTGAACTTTATCATTCTCGTCAACTTTTCTCTTTGCTAAAGGGGAAACATCTATGGGATGGTCAATAAGAAATGTGGGTTGAACAAGCTTAGGTCTTGCGACCTCTTTGTAGTAGTCATCAATCAACTTACCTCTACCGGCCTTCGGGTCTACTTTAAAGTTTCTTTTTGTTAGTTCTTTTGCAAACCCATCTCTTGTTGGGTATTTATCAATATCAATCTTGGCGTATTTTTTCATCACTTCTCTAAAAGTTATGACTGCGAAGGGTGGTTTAAAGTTTAGTTTTTTATCTTGGTATGTTATTTCATAACTCCCGCTAATTTCTTTAACCAAAGATGGAATCATTTTCTCTAAAAACTTCATTAGATCATTATAGTCAGCGTAGGACCAATAAAACTCACACATTGTAAACTCTGGGTTGTGAGATTTATCTACCCCCTCATTTCTAAAGGCCTGACCTATTTCAAAGGTCTTCTCAAATCCACCAACTATCATCATTTTTTGCCAAAGTTCACCGATACAGATACGCATATACATATCCATATTGTAGGCATTTAAGTGGGTTTTAAATGGTTTTGCCGTAGCGCCGGAAGGAGTCAGTTCCAGATATGGAGTAAAAACTTCCTGAAACCCTTCTTTCTTTAGAAAATCACGGATAAAATCAATAATTTTAGATTTGGTTATTATTTTCTTTCTAGAGTTTTCATTTGTGAGAAAGTCTAAATACCTTTTTCTGTACCTTGTTTCTACATCTTTAAGTCCGTGCCACTTTTCAGGTAGTGGCTTCATCGCCTTAGATAGCAGTTTCCATTCCATAACTTCTATTGATTCTTCGCCGGCCTTTGTTTTAAAAACCTTACCGGTTATTTGAATGAAGTCGCCCATATCTATATGTTTAAGTAAATCGTAGTTTTTGTTTAGATTGTCATATCTGAAGAATCCTTGAGTCTGTCCAGACACGTCTTGCAAGTTAGCAAATAAAATCTTGCCATGACCACGCTTTGTCATTACACGACCAACTACGGTAACTTTTTTACCGGCAAGACTCTTAAAGTCATCTTTAACTTGTATACAAAAATGAGTTCTTTCGCCCTTTGCCGGATAAGGATCTATACCAGCCTCAACCAATTTTTTCAAATTTTCTTTTCTTTGATTTATAAAAATATCTTCTGCCATGTTTTCTCCTTTAGTAAATTATAGCGCAAAATCAGTATTAAATAAATATCTGTTTATAGGTTTGTCATCCTCGAGGCAGAGCCGAAGGATCTTGAGATTCTTCATTTTATTCAGAATGACAAGAGTGGGAAACAAAAAATCTCTCAAGTAGACCAGAGAGATTTTTATATGAGTAATTCTTAATTTAGAAAATCTTTTTAATCTTATATCTCATCTCGCCGGCAGGGACTTTTACACTTATTTCTTCGCCTTTTTTCTTGCCCAAAAGTGCCTGACCTATGGGGGACTCGTTTGATATAAAGCCCATCTCTGGATCTGCTTCGTAGGAGCCAACTATTTTAAACTTTGCTTCGCCACCTGCTAGGTCTACTACTACTGTATGTCCGACACAGACTTTATCGGTGGTACTACAAGCAATCTCTTCTATTATTTTCGCATTCTTTAAAATATGTTCTATTTCAGATATTCTTCCTTCTAAGAAGGCCTGTTCATTTTTTGCATCATCATACTCACTGTTTTCTGATAAATCACCAAACTCTTTTGCGGTTTTGATTCTTGTTGCCACTTCCCTTTTTTTAGTAGTCTTTATTTCTACCATTTCTTCTTGCAGTTTTTTTAAACCGTCTTTTGATATGTAAATATCTTTGTCCATTTCTGTCTCCTTTATAGATTTTTAGAGTGAAAAAAATAAGCCCTTTTGGGGATTAAGCATCATATTAACAAACGCCACCCTCTTGAGTAGCATGTTAAAAGATTATAATCAACGTCAGTCTTTATGTCAAGATTTTTTTAGAAAGATTTTTCAAAAAATGTTTTCAGGTCGGCAATCTTTACTCTTTCTTGCTTCATGGTATCACGGTCTCTTACTGTTACTGTCTTATCATTCATGGTATCAAAGTCTACCGTTAAACAGTAAGGTGTTCCTATCTCATCCTGCCTTCTGTAGCGCTTTCCAATATTACCGTTATCATCAAATTCACATACATATTTTTCTTTCAATGTATCAAAGATTCCGTGTGCCTTTTTGACTAGCTCAGGCTTATTTTTAAGAAGAGGGAATACTGCAATTTTTACCGGAGCGAGATTTTTTGGAAATTTCATAACCACCCGTGTTTCGTCTCCAGTCTTTTCTTCGGTATAAGCCTCAACTAGTACCGCCAGTACTGTTCGTCCGACCCCAACCGAAGACTCGATGATATGCGGTATAAACTTCTTGCCTGTTTTGGGGTCAGTATATGAAAGATCCTTCCCGGAAAATTTAGAATGTTGAGTGAGGTCATAGTTTCCCCTAGCGTGCACACCCTCAAGTTCGTTGAAACCAAATGGAAATTTATATTCTATGTCGTATGCAGCTTTGGCATAAAATACAAGTTTTTCGTGTTTGTGCCATTTTAAGTTTTCTTCATTTAATCCTAACTTCTTGTAATATTCGAAGCGTTTTTTTCTTAGCTTTTCGTATTCTTTCATTTCGTCTTCGGGGGAGGTGAAATACTGCATTTCCATTTGTTCGAATTCACGAGTTCGGAAAATAAACTGTCTGGCGGTAATTTCATTTCGAAATGCCTTGCCTATCTGAGCTATCCCGAAAGGTATTTTTACGCGAATACTATCAACAACATTTTTAAAATTTACATAAATTCCTTGGCAGGTTTCACCTCGTAAGTATACAGGCTGTTCCTTTGGATCTTCTGTAATATTTCCTAGATTAGACTTAACAAGTAGATTAAACTTTTTCCCTTTTGTGAAACTTTTCTTCCCGCATATTGGACAAACAATTTTATCAACATTTTTATCAAAAACTTTATTAATCTCTTCTTCGGTCATTTTCTCATCTGCCTGAACTCCAATTTCTTCAAGCAAATGGTCAATTCTGAGTCTCGCATGACAACTCTTACACTCTGTCAGCGGGTCTGAAAAGCCAGCAACATGTCCCGAGGCCTCCCATATTTTGGGATGCATAAAGATTGCCGAATCAAGACCGACAATGTCTTCTCTTGTCTGAACCATTTCCTTCCACCACTCCCTTTTGACTGCTTTCTCAAGTTCTACTCCGTATGGTCCATAGTCGTAAACTGCCTGGAAACCACCATATATTTCAGAAGATGGGTAAACAAAACCTCGCCTCTTACAAAGCGAAACTATTTTTTCCATCGAATCTGTTTTTTTGTCTGTCATAAGCTCTCCAGTGTTTCTTCGTAGTCTATATCTGTTATTCGTCCAGCATCTAGCAGGCGCTGTAAGTCAAAAAGGAAGTCTTGATATACCCTATTATAAGCGCTTTTATCTTCGTCGTCCAAGACAATTAGCACTTTTCTTGTTGCAACTATCCAGTCTTCAATCTCAGCATCTGTTATGGTTTCGCAGTCTAAGCGGTCTGCAGTATTTAATGAGTCATCTTTATTCGGCATGTTATTAATTTTACCGTCTATATGATATTATTTCAATGTTTTAACCAGAGTCTGTCATTCCCATGAAGATGGGAATCTAATTTTATTGTATAGATTCCGGATCCCCGCCCGAACGACCGTTTAGTCGGGCAGGAAGTTCGGAATGACAAGAGGGGATGAGATTATTTCAATGCTTTGACGTCTTCAATAAATTTATTAGACTTAAACTCTTTTTGATAAATATGATTCAAATAGGCACTTATTATATTTGTCAGCTCCCTTGAAACATTTTTATCAAAGGTTATTTTAGAATATTCGCCCAACTCATTGTTCTCTATATATAAAAGTAATTTAATAGTATTTTTTGAAACTTTTAGTGTTTGATGACTGGTAGAGTTACATTTTTTACACAAAATACCACCCGACTCTAAGCGGAGAATGTTATTTAAATCGTTTAATGTATCTTTTTTTTCATGACATCGCGAACACTGTGATAAAGACAGACCATAACCCAAAAGAACAATTACTTTATACAGATACTCATAAACTAGATATGATTTTTCGTTTCTATTGATAAATCTGAAAGCGCTAAGTGTTTCTTTAAATATTTCTTCGTTTGGCACTTCTCTTGGTAGAAGTTTCTCGAGTGTTTCTGACATCAAAAAAAGCCAAGATATCTTTTTTAAGTCACCCATTGCCTTTTGAAAATAATCCAGCGGAGTAACGGCAGTTATAATATCTAGGTTTTTTCCTTTTGCAAAAGTAAACTCTCCATGGGTAAAAAGCTCCGTTGAACCGGCAAGCTTAGACTTTGATTTGCGAGCACCCCTAACAACGGCACGTACCTTCCCCTTTTCCATAGTAAGTATTTCCACAATCCTGTCTGCTTCAAAAAAATTCCTTTTTCCTATGACTATACCTTCCGCATGGAAACTTTTTGAGGATAGTCTAGTCAACCTAATTGCTCTACTTTTAGAATCTGTTTTACCCTTTTTGAAACATCATCTGGCGTGTGTTTTGTTTTTATTAGATAGTCTTTTATGCCAAGTGCAAATGAAAGCTCGGAGTCCATATCTATCTTTGACTCACCAAGGTTTGTAAGGAGTATAACTGGAATATCACGAAAATCTCTATTTTTTTTCATTTCCTTCAACATTTCAAGACCATTCATATCTGGCATCAAAATGTCGAGCAATATTATGTCGGGAACACTCTTCTCTAGTGTTTTTAGGCCTTCTCTGCCCGTAGCAGCTTTTTCTACTTTAAAGCCATCCATCTCAAACTTCTCGCAGTACATTTCCTGCAAGACATTATCATCTTCAACTATTAAGATGTGTTGTTTCATTGTTTTAATTTCTCCTTTTACCCGCACTGAGCGAGGTTATTTATTTAATTTTAAATTAATGGTAACTGTTTTGCTATGGGCATTTTAACTGAAAAGGTTGTGCCTTTCCCCTGTTTGCTTGAAACACTGATGTTTCCGTTATGTGCCAATATTAGTTTCTTTGTTATATAAAGACCCAGTCCTGTTCCGCCAGCTTGAATACTTAAAGGGTTGTGAATTCTTGAGAATCTTCTAAAAAGTTTATCCTGGTCTTCCTTTCTTACACCTACTCCATCATCTTTGACTAATATTTCAACAAAGTTTTTATCTGGTTTAATATTAATATCTATCTTTCCTCCATCGAAAGAATATTTAATGGCATTATCTATCAGGTTTCCAAGGATTTGCATTAGTCTATCCCTATCCGCCAAAACATACACACCGAGGTCGTTGCATGTGTGTTCTGGATTTTTTATAGTTTTTTTCAGACAAGGATCCACTAGTTTGTTTTGTATCTTTAGGGTAATATTCTTTTCTTGTATTTTTGCCCCCAGTTCTCGAACCATAGCACGGGTTATATTTGAAAGATTGATGGGTTCTTTATTTAAGTTAAACCTACCAAGTTCTATTCTCGAAACATCCAAAATATCCTCAACAAGGACAACCATCCTTTCGTTGCTCTCCTCAACTCTCTTGAGTGATTTTTCCTGTTTTTTGCTTAGTTTCCCATAATCACTATTTAGAATCATAGAAAGATAGCCCTTCATGGCTGAAAGCGGGGTTCTAAGTTCATGTGAGACCATGGACATAAACTCGTTTTTATCCTGTTCGACTTCCTTGCTTTTTGTTATGTCTTTGATGTGAATAATACCAAAAAGTTCTGAGTTGGGATCTTGTATGGCAGTTTTCATTCTTCCAATTATCCAATATTTACCACTTTTTGTCTGGATATAATATTCCTGTGGGCGGATAACTTTTTGTGATGAAAAAAACTTGTCAATTTTTTTCTCAAGCTCTTCTTTATCACTCTTTTTAAATCTATCTAGATTCTTAATAGATGTTAGGGTAGGCGACTCTACTTCTGGATTTATTATCTTAAACAAAGAAAAAAAGTTCGCACCTATTAGACTGGTATTTTTTGATCCTAAAATTTCCCGGGCTTTAAGATTTGCCTCAATAACAATTTTGTCTCTAGATAGAAGAATTATCCCATCATCCACATTGTGAAAGATAGTTCTCCATTTTTCTTTTTCCTCTATTATTTTTTTCGACGAAGTTTCTCTAACCAGGTATTCACCGAGGTGACTTGATGCGAGTTCTATGAATCTTTTTTCTAAAACCGACAAGTTGTCGATATTTTTTATTTTCTCTTCTATCAAGATGTAACCCATGATTTTACTTTTAGAAAATATGGGATACATGGTGATATATCCCGAGCCCCTTTTTGTAATAAAGTTGAAATCAAACTTTTCCGAAAGGTCCAAAAAGTCATGTTTTTTACCCTTCTTATTAAAATAAATATTCATTAAGTCTAATGTTGGTGTAATATTTTTTTTACCCGCACCTCCCAGACATGAGATTTCATGGCTCTTTTCATCCTCAAGATATATTGATAAATCATTGATTGATGTAAATCTGACTACATTCTTTCTAATAATCTCAACTTTTTCCTCCAGGGAAATATTTTCCTCCAGTGCTTTTGATATGGATTTACGCGCTCGAAGTTCATTTTTTTCATTTTCGGCCACATAATAGAGAAAAACATTTTCCAAAACAACTCTCATTTTCTTTACAAAAATATCTAAAACATTGTTATTGGGTGGATAGAGCTTGAGTTTTTCTTTTGAATAAGTAAGACTTATAATCCCAAGTGTCTTTCCGTTCTTTACAACAGGTACGGACACCATTGCCCCTTGACGGTTTTTGTAGAGGGGTTTATATCTTTTATCACTACTGACATCATTGACAAATACTCTTTTTTGGCACTTAGCGGACCAGCCTGCTATACCCTCACCTAGTTTAAATGGATAGGTGGTTTTTTCTCCTACTTTCCAGAGATACCCATAGTTGTCCAAAAACATAAGGGTACAGCTAGAAGCTCCGCTATATTTCATGATAAGATTTTTCATCTTTTTAATGGAATCTCGCATATTTATTAGTGCAAAGTCAAAATCGGCAATATCAAAAAGAAGCTTCGTAATATCGCTATTACCAGCGTTTTCTCTCTGAAGACCCCGGGAGATTCCCTCTGCTTTTTCTTTTAACATGTATTTAAGGATAATATTTTCTGCCCAACTTAACACTGTAAAAAAAATCAAAAAAATACCCATATGAGATACAATTCTTGGAGAAACAGCTAGTTATTTAAGGAGTGGTTGTGGTTGTATTAGTGTTTGTTTAGGGATTTTTTGGTACACTTGCCTTCTTATTAAATTGGTTTAGATAGGAAAAGTCCGGCTTAGTAGATGGTTCTTTTCCCGGTAAAAAGTACTCCAGTACATAAGGACTTCCTTCTTTTGGTGCTTTGGCAAATGTTGAAGGATTGACCCAAACTTCGCTCAAACCCTTTGGTTTTTCAAAAGCAATATCCGGTTGATTTTTAATAATTCCTTCAAGTATATCATGCCATATATATGCAGCGCCCTCTATACCACTTATTTGTCCCATCTTACTTCTATCGTTATTTCCCATCCAAACACCAACTGTGATATCAGGGTTGTAGCCAACCGTCCATGAGTCAGTATAGTTGTCGGTTGTTCCTGTTTTGGCCGCTACGGTATGTCCTTTGATTTCAAGCTTATTCCCATATCCGAAAATTTTCTGTCGAGCCTTTGTGTCGGACAAAATACTTGTAGTCATATATGCAACTCTGGGGTCAAGAACTTCTTTTTTCTGTCTTTCTATTTTATAGATACTTTCATCTCTGTTGTTTAAAATCTTTACGATTCCTGATGGTACTGTACGTTTTCCGCCATCAGAAAGAGTTGCATAGGCCTCAACGAGGTCGAGTAGTTTAACTTCACCACTTCCTAAAGATAAAGAAAGCCCATAGTCATCGGGGTCTCTATCTAGGGTTGTTATACCCATGGCTTCGGCAGTCTTTACAATATTTTCTATACCGGCAAGCTTCCCCATTTCTACGGTTGGTATATTTAATGAGTTTGCCAAAGCATTCCTTGCTGATATATTTCCCATAAAGCCACCATTATAGTTTCTGGGTATATATGGAGGAATGCCGCCAAAGTTTATTGGCTGATCTATAAGTTTTGTTAACGGTGAGTATTCTTGTAAGAATCCGGCGGAGTATACAATTGGTTTAAATGATGAACCGGGTTGTCTCTTTGAGGTTGCAACATTTACTTTGCTTTTTTCCCAATCGACTCCGCCGACCATTGCTAAAACATTATTCGTTTTGTTATCCATAATGACAACAGAGGCATTTGTTACCCGTGCATACTTAAATTTATTTACATACTCTTTTGCTTTTGCTTCGGCTAAATCCTGTTTTTCAGGATCAATCGTTGTGTAAACTTTTAGACCCCCTGTCTCGACAAGTTCTGAACCGTACATATTTATGAGCTCTTGCTTCACATACTGGACAAAATAAGGATATTTAATAGTTACTTTTTGCTCACTACCTAGTGTTAGGGGTTGGTTAACAGCCTCTCTTCCCTGTTCCTCTGTAATATATTTTTCTTCTATCATTTGTTGCAGAACATACTCATGCCTTTTCTTACCGGCTTCATAGTCACCACTGATGAGTGAGTATCTACTGGGAGCTGCTGGAAGACCAGCAAGATATGTGGCTTCTGCCAGGCTCAAATCTTTTAGTTCTTTGCCAAAATATATTTTTGCGGCATTTTTTATTCCCAACGATTGTTCACCATAATAAATATTATTTAGATATTGCTCAAGTATCTGGTCTTTACTCATTTTCTTTTCCAGTTCGTATGAGTAAACGAGCTCTTTTAGCTTTCTCTCAAAGCTTTTTTCGCCTGCAAGATATCTATTCTTTACAAGCTGTTGGGTGATGCTTGACCCACCCTGTGAGTATTCACTTTCGCTGAAAAGTCCGGATAGTTTTGCTACACCTGCCCTATCGCTTGCCTGATAGTTTCTAAGTGCTGCTCTGGCAATACCCTTCACATCTACGGGTCCATGGTGATAAAAACCCTTATCTTCGGCTGCAAGAGTAGCCTTTTTTATAATATCAGGGACTTGATCCAGAGAAACGTAGTCGGGATCACTGGTTCCAAAACCTTCATATATCACCCCCCCGTTTTTATCATAGAAGATAGCTTGGGTACCTCCCGTTTTTGGTTTAGCTCCTTTAAAATCATTCGCATATTTGAAATAGATTCCAATAGTAAAAAAACTACCCGTTAAAAATAGTATGATAAAAAATATTAAAAGAGTTCTACCAATAACCGCAAAGGTTTTTGATAAAATATGCTTAAAAACAACCCACCACTGTTTCGCGATCTTTTTGCTGCTGCTCGCTTTTTTTTGTTTGTGATGCTTTAGGTTTTTGTCTTGAGATTCGTGTTCACCCTCAATCATATCAAATAATTTCATTAAAGATTATTGCTAGATATAATTGTAATAGCAAAAGACTCTTTTGTTAATAAGTAAAATACCAAAAATAAAAAAGTTCCTATAAATGTAGGAAAAATAATTCAGGACGGCTCATGCCGTCCTTTCTTTTAGGTGCGTTTGTATATGAATGAGAAGGGGGTGCTCTCTAGAATTACATTCTCGTCAAGCCACTGACTTGAAACAAGAAAATCTAGAGAGCCCCGCCTCACTCCTCTTTCCGAGAAACTCTCGGTGGTGGTTAACTATCAACCACCACCGAGTACATAAATCACTACCATAGTACCTCCCTGGTAGGGTGTATGCGTACTGCGCGTTTAATTATTCTCCCCCTCGCGCTAGGGGTGGCCTAATGCTGCTTGCCTAGGCCCTTCCGCTGGCGACGATCGTGTCGATGATGCGTTTCGCGTGCATACGGCTGCCAGAGATCAGGACGGTCCTCACCTTGGTGTTACGGCTACTTGCAAACGTGTACTTACCCATTGACCCTCCCTATCTATACCTCTTTTCGGCTAACTTTTCAAAGGACGTGCAGGTGTGCTTTAGATCACCTCCATATGTTGGTTAGCCCTGATAGTTTTATTATATAAAGAAGCCCTTATGTTAGTAAATAGTTTTTTATAAATTAAAACAACCCTCAGAATGAGGGCCGTAATTATTATGGATTTAAGGAGCGGGCGGTCCGCCTGCGCAGGGAATCTTATATCTTACAAGCGCAAGCGGACCTGGGAGGTGAAGGTGTCTGGCACTGGCAGTATATTCGACCGAGGAATAGACTATAAGTGGCCAGTGGATGCCTAGACAAATCATCAGTGAGTCTGGTCAGGATTCCATAATGGAAGTATTATTTCTGGGTCTGAGGCGGGTTCCTCCTCTCCCCCTACAGGAATATAGAATCCATTGGGACCATTTCCGTCCGGAAACTCATAGAGGTCTGACCGAGTAGTTAACTGAATAGTCATCTAGGATTAACCTCCTATATATTTATTTGGTTTCGTAGAAAAGGTACATCTCTTAGTTGTTTTTATTCTAAGTCCTTATGTTTTATATGTAAATAATTTTATCTATAGGACCACTTAAAATATTACTAAGTACTTCACTAAACTAAAGTAGTAAATTAGTTTTTAAAATGTAAAAAGCCCTCTTGGCTTCTTGTGAAACCTTGAAGGCTTAGATTTTGTGCGGCGACCTCTTCCCGGGGCCGCCGCACTGGGGAGGTTGAGGGGTATCAACTACCCAACAACCGTTAAAGAGGTTGTACCTCCTTAGCGCTTGTTACTTGAGAATTCTCTCAAGTCAAAAGCTTGGGCGGCCCCCCATGGGGGAGGCTAAACTTACAGAGGGGCCGCCCGTTCTACCGCCAGCCTCTGAAACCCATAAAGAGCTTCAAAGACACTACTCCAGACCCTGCTAGAGCAATGTTGTCTGGAGCCGCGGTCAGACTAAAAACGTCCAACCAACGCTTTTAAAAAGGTACTGTGAATTGGTGGGGTTGCCGGTTGGCGCTGTCTTTACCTCAACTTGCTCACCTGGTTTGATGAGCTCATATTTTGTCTCCGCACAGAATCTGATTGGAATATTTGGAAAAGAGGCGTTTAATCCTTCCAGCAACCCACGATTTAAAAACTTTATGAAATTTTTAAAGCCAATAGATTATAGCCCCTTTTTATCCCCAAGTCAAGAATATTCTTTGTTTTCATCTTAAGGCATCGAACATCTTGGACACATTCATCTAAAATGAAAGGAGATGAAA
>JBBTZO010000043.1:0-5740 GCA_038061315.1 Patescibacteria group bacterium | reverse complement strand
TCCAGTGTACCTTTTTTGACCAATCAGTGTCCAAGAGGTTTCTCATCCTGGACATTCTAAAGAACGATCTTAAAAATTTTGAATTATTTAATGGTACCTACCTAGCTCTTCCATCCCACGACGATAATCTTTATCATCATCACTCTCTGCCCCTCTTGACTCTTCTATTGCAATCAATCTTGCCTCCTCTTCTCTTCCTTCAAGGCCCCTTTCTATAAGAATACTATCGCTTCTTTTCTTTGCATCCTCATACATCTTCTCTAATTGTTCAACTTCGCCTTCCAATCTTTCGCTACTGGTAGGTGTGTTCTCTAGCCTAGCTTTCGCAGCCTCTAAATCTCGTTCGATCTCAATCTCGCTAGATAGCGCAGTGATGATTTCTTCAGGAATAGACACTTTGTCCATACTCTCCATACATTTTCCTTTCTTTAGTTATCTTAAATTATACACATTAGTGAGGGTATTTATCCGGTGAGTCATATTTGCTGGTCCAATAGTTCGTTTTGATTAGCTTTCCGGCACTATCATGGATTAAACGATAGAAGGTCGCCGTAAATGATCCCTTTCCTCTCGCTTCTTGCTCTGTAATAGTCGGTGTCAGCCCTTCTGCAATCGCGGAAACCCCTTGAGTACCCGCTGCGTCACCGGCAAACTTTATAGATATATCTTTCTTAGTACCATAAAAGTCAAAGTATAGCTTGTTGCCATTTATGTGCGTCTGTACAAGGATGTAGCCAGGGGTGTCGTTTTGGAAAATAAGATCTGGTGAAGGCAGGTAGATAGTTGCATCAACACCAAAGGGCTTATAGTAGCCTACGGGGTAGGCATGCGCTGAACGAGAGAGAATAGGAAGTCCGGCGTTTAAAGCGGCTCTGAAGGCAGTTGAGGATACTTGACAGAGGCCACCTCCATACTCAGGGACCGTTTTATCATTTAATATAACTAGTTCAGGCAGATAGCCGGTAGATGCCTCTACGGGACCAAGCGTGTTGTTAAATGAAAACTTCTCATTTGGCTTTATCAAAACTCCGTTGAACTTTGATGCACCAGTTTTGACATTATGTATGCGGTTTACAGGAGAACCGGAGAAGTCTGTCCAACCAGTTGATACGAGACCCTTTAGTCCCAGTTCGGCCAAGTTATCATCTCGCACCTCAGGTCTTGTGATATCAATCGGTATCTCAACCTCATTTCCACCGTTATTGAGGGTGTCTTTTAGTCTATCTGTAAAACCATCAACTTGAACTTTTTTACCGTCTCTTGAAGGTGCTATAACTGACACACTGCCTCCGCTCCCGGATAGCTTAGCGTTCTTTGGTTCTGCATCTATTTTACTAGAAAACCCTGCCACCCAGTTTCTGATATTTGCTCTGTCAAAAACTATTGTCACATTTCCCTCAACTGTCGGTTTTGGGAAGAGATAAAGCAAATCGAAGCTATATACAAGCGAAGGACTACCCCCTCCTCTTTCAAAAGATAAAAAGCTTGTTATATCTTTGTCTGAGAGTTGATATGGAGTGTTACCATCCTTGAGTGTTACCTCTTTTGAGGAGAGTTCTTGAATCTCTTTTTCAGCAGCCCTTATGTCACTTTCCCTAACATCCGGTTCTAACGTTTTTATTTTCAAGTCAAAACTATTCTGAAAGTTACCTATGCCAGAAAGAAGCGTCTCAATATTTTCTCCGAGCAAAACCCTTTTACCCGGACTTTCCTTCCCTGTCACAAGATTTCCGTTTTTTAAAGATACGGTTGCGTTTTCTACCTTCTCATTTTCTGCCCTTGTAACACTAAAGAGGTTTTTGGCTAAGATGTCATGGTTTACATTTACGACTATCGGTCTATCATCCGAGTAATATTTTTTTAGTTTTAAGTCGTCATCACGGCCGATACTAAACGCTTCGTCTATCGTTTTTTGTACATCATAGGAAACTTCTAGCTCTTTACGGTCAAGTTCATGTCCTGTTTTCCCTTTTAATATTATGTTCGGACTTCCGGCTTCCTCTACTTTCTTATCTATCAAAGCCTTTGCTTCTTCTTTTGTCTTCCCCCCAACATCAATGCCACTAACCTTGATGCCCGGATAAATCTTGTTTTCATACACGACCGAGTTATAGAAAAGTATGCCAATATAAAGAGATGCCAAGGCAAACAAAGCGATGTAGACATACATCAGCTTCTCTTTTTGCGCTATACTACTCTTTTTTGTTGCCATTTTGGTTGTCATTCCAGACTTCCTGCCCGACTGAATAGTCGTTCGGGCGGGGATCCGGAATCCAGAATTTATTAATATGGTTTCCCGCCTTCGCGGGAATGACAGGGGGGAATACCACCCTAATCTTCTTTCAAAACTTCATTTAATAGACTTCTTGCCAGTTCCTCCTGGCTCTCTGTCTCTGTTTTGTCATTTGTAATCGTAATATAAACCACATCACCTTCTCTTACGCTTTCAGGCATCATTTTTTTTGGTATATTAAGGCTCTGGGACCCCACGAGAACAACCGCAAAGTCACCTTCAAATCTATCTAATGTAGCTTTTGTCTTTTTCATAATCTTCTTTTGTTAAATAATACCATCAAAAAACGTAGTTAGTAAACAATAAGCGCTTTATGGGGCTAAAAAGAGCCGGGCAAACCCGGCTCTTTTTATAAAGTAGTTTTCCGGTTTCTAGAACATCAAGCCAACAAGAAGTAGCGCTACAATGTTTAGGATTTTTATCATCGGGTTTATAGCCGGTCCTGCAGTATCCTTGTAGGGATCACCGACTGTATCGCCCGTTATGGCTGCCTGATGAGCAAAAGAGCCCTTACCGCCGTAGTTACCATCTTCTATATATTTCTTTGCGTTATCCCAAGCTCCTCCACCAGAGGTCATACTTATTGCTACAAAGATACCGGTCACGATAGAACCGACCAGAAGTCCGCCAATCATTTTCGGAGCAATGTCATTACCAAAATATCTTCCGATAACAACTATAACTATTGGTACAAGCACCGGTAAAAGTGCCGGGACTATCATCTGTTTAATGGCTGACTTCGTAACGATATCAACACATTTACCATACTCAGGCTTTTCTTTCCCTGTCATGATACCTTTGATGTCCTTAAACTGTCTTCTCACTTCTGTCACAACTGCACTGGCAGCCTTCCCAACCGCTTCCATAGAAAGAGCCCCGAAAATGTAAGGGAGAAGTCCACCGATAAAAAGTCCGACCAAAACGTAAGGATCAGAAATAGTAAAGTCAATGCTCGCACCGCTAACATTTGCAAGTTCCTCAGTAAATGCAGAAAAGAGAACTATAGCAGCAAGTCCTGCTGATGCTATGGCATATCCCTTGGTCACCGCTTTTGTAATGTTTCCTACAGCATCAAGCGGGTCTGTAATGTTTCTAACTTTTGCAGGAAGTCCGGCCATCTCGGCAATACCGCCCGCATTGTCTGTGATCGGGCCATATGAGTCAATGGTTATGATGATACCTGCCATAGAAAGCATACTCATAGCCGCAACAGCAACACCATAAACATCCGCCATAGAGAAAGAAATAAGGATACCGGCACCGATGAGAAGTACCGGCAGAGCGGTAGACTTCATGCTTACTGCAAGGCCGGTAATGATATTTGTGCCATGTCCACTTTCTGATGCTTTAGCGATAGACTTAACCGGCTTATACTTCGTTGATGTGTAGTACTCTGTGATGATTACCATTCCGGCCGTCACTGCTAGACCAACCAACGAAGCAAAGTAGAGCTTCTCCGGAGTATAGAGACCATTATCTGTCATCAGCTTTTGGGTTACAAAGTAGAAGGCAACAGCGCTAAGACCGGCTGAAACTATTAATCCTTTATAGAGAGCATTCATAATGTTTCCACTACCGCCAAGTTTGATAAAGAGCGAACCAACTATAGAGGCGATGATGGACACTCCACCTATAACGAGGGGGAAATAAACAGCGTTTTCAAAGTCACTAAAGACTAGTGTACCGAGGAGGATGGCTGCAACTGCTGTCACAGCATATGTTTCAAAAAGGTCCGCTGCCATACCCGCACAGTCACCGACATTATCACCAACATTATCAGCAATAACAGCCGGGTTTCTAGGGTCATCCTCGGGGATGCCTGCCTCAACCTTACCAACTAGGTCAGCCCCTACATCGGCACCTTTAGTGAATATTCCTCCGCCAAGTCTAGCAAAAACAGAGATGAGAGATCCTCCGAAACCAAGACCGACTAGAGCCTTTGCGTCATGAGTAAATGCCCAAAAAAGTGTCACAACCAGTAGAGCCAGTCCAACTACCAAAAACCCGGTTACCGCTCCACCCTTTACGGCTACTTCTAGTGCCTCTTTCATCCCCTTTCGTGCTGCTTCTGTTGTTCTGACATTAGCCCGAACGGAGATGTTCATACCGATATATCCGGCAAGAGCTGAAGCAAATGCGCCAATCAAAAATCCGAAAGCTGTATTTGTGCCGAGCGTTAAAAGAAGAATACCAAAAACTAAAACTGCAACTACAAATATAGTTCTATACTGTCTGTTTAGGTAGGCTTTTGCCCCTTCCTGGATCGCAGAAGCGATTTCCTTCATTTTTTCATTACCATCACTTTTAGCTAAAACCCACTTTGCTAAATATCCGCCATAGATGATGGCTGCTACAGCTGAACCAAGCGCAAACAGAAGATAGTTGTTCATTCTCATTTTCCTTTCTCGTTATATAAAATATTATTTATTTGATACCCATAGTAATCAAAAAAGATTCCCCCGAGAATCCTTATTTATATAATACTAGCATAAAGACAATAAGAAATCTAGATTTTCTTATTTAATTTTCAATTCACAATTTCTAATTTCCAATCAATTTTCAAATCCCATCGGTCAATAAATGTCCTAAAATCGTCAATCTGGCTCACCTGCCCGTTCCGTAGTGAAACGAAGGAGGGTCCAGCCCTAACATCTCTCTTTGTGCTGACGCGACAACATGAATGACAAGGCGACAATCATGCCTACAGTTATCACGAAAAGTACGCCTGCGCTTTTTGGAGGCAACTTCGTAGAAAATACTGCTACAAAGCCTAAAAGTATCGTTATGTAGTAGATAAATGTTACAGCTTTACGCTCGGTAAAACCAAGATCAACAAGGCGATGGTGGAGGTGTCCGCGGTCGGCTATGAAGATTTTCTTGCCATTTTTAGCTCTTCGGACTATCGCATAACAAGTATCAAATATAGGTATGGCTAGTATCATGATGGGGGCAAGCATCGTAAATGTAGCCGCAACTTTTGTCACCCCGAGTATAGAAAGGGCGGCCAAAGAAAAACCTAAAAACTGTGAGCCACTATCCCCTATAAACATTTTTTTCTTTTCGGAAAAGTTATGAGGTAAGAATCCTATCGTAGCTGCTGCTAGGATAAATGCCAGTGCTGCCACCTCGGTCCGGCCTTCACTCATAGCAACTATCCCCAGAGTAATAGAGGCTATGGCCGCAACACCACCGGACAAACCATCAAGACCATCTATGAGGTTGATGGCATTCGTCACACCCAAAAGCCAGAAAAATGTAAGTGGGAGAGATAAAAGACCAATACTCATAACTGTACCGCCCTGACCTGTCACAAACTGGATAGTCAGACCAAGAAACATAGCTAGAACAACAGCAATGATCTGACCAACCAGTTTATACCGCGCCCTGATATCAAATATGTCATCAATGAGACCCAAAACAAACATCAGGGTAGCCCCGACATAAAAA
>JBBTZO010000042.1:0-1144 GCA_038061315.1 Patescibacteria group bacterium | reverse complement strand
TTTCCGTTTATTCCGGCTTTGGGATTAGGAGTTGCCGGTGTCGCCCTCGCATTTTCTATAGCGGGTATCATAAATGCAGTTCTACTCTTTGTAGTGCTTCATGAAAAAATTGGTGTCCTTGATCCAGACCATAAAATATTTGAGTCAACAACCCGTCTTATAATTGCTTCTGTTTTGATGGGGATTACTGTTCACTACTCACTTTATCTTTTTGATGCCGTTACAAATACTCATAAAGTGTTAGGCCTTTTGCTACAGACTTCCGGAGCTATTGTTCTAGGAGGAGTATGCTACTTATTCCTGTCTTGGTTATTTAGGTGTGAAGAGATAAAGTTTGTCCTAGAAAAGATTCGAAGAAAATAGTCTCTTAAAAGTAGTGAATATTTTTTAAAAAAACGCTATAATTAGTTAAGAGGTTATTAACTAAATTTGGGCTAAAAATATGGAAAAATTCAACCAGGATGAATTTAATAAATTCATCGAAGAAAATAATATTTACGGTTTTTTTGACGAGGCGATTACTCTTAAATCAGGACGGAAATCACACTTTTATGCCAACTGGCGTAATGTCGTGGAAGATGTTTATCTTACGGATAAATTGGCGGATTATGTTTTAAGTTTTGCAAGTGCAAATGGGCTAAATGCTGATACTTTTTATGGAGTTCCGGAGGGGGCAACGAAGCTTGGTGTTATAACTCAGTATAAAATGGCCCAAAAATCATCAAACTACTCCAAGGGGAGTCATATACTTTCAATGGGTAGGGCAAAGCCGAAGGATCATGGTGCACCGAAGGATAGATATTTTGTCGGTATGCCAAAAGGTAGGGTGGTAGTTATTGAAGATGTGACGACTACCGGAGGTTCTCTCATTAACACACTAAAAGGACTAAAAGAGGCCGGTGTAGATGTAACTGGTGTTATAAGTCTCACAAACAGGATGGAAAAAAGAGATGATGGACTTAGTGTTAAGGAAGCAGTAGAGAAAGAAGGATTTAAATTTCATAATATGAGTTCGTCACTTGATCTTTTGCCTTTAATGTACAAAAAACTAAAACCGGACGAGAAAGTGGGTAAAGCTATAGAGGCTGAGTTTGGTGAATATGGAGTAGAACCGCTAAAACTGTCATGAGTTATACGTTTTTAG
>JBBTZO010000041.1:0-12729 GCA_038061315.1 Patescibacteria group bacterium | reverse complement strand
ATATTTCGGAGATTGCAGAAAAATTCCACAAATTTTATCACGATTGCAAAGTTATCTCTGACGATAAAGAACTAACAAAATCAAGATTAGCGCTAGTTTCAGCGACTAAAACAGTACTCGAAATAACAGGCGAAGACATCCTGGGCATCGACCTACCAGAGAGAATGTGATAATAATTTAAAATTGCTAATTCGTAATTCAAAAACTTGCAAGGCGTGAAGCCTTGTACCTTTATTTGTAGAGAGAGCGAGGAGCGGCCGGTGGCCGCTCCGAGTAGTCGCAGTGAGAGTGAGAGTTAGAGCTGGATTATGCGATGGAGATGTAGTCCCTGAGCGGTTGCCATGCTCGATCGGGTTGCAGATACTGCTTGGTTTTGCCAAGCTTATAGTCGCAGAATCCCGTAAGGGTAGCCGTAGTAAAGCGCTGGCTCCCGTACTCATCATCGCTTGCGTAAAAGTCGAGCGTCCGGCGTAGATAGAGGTATTGCAGGGACAGTGGTGTAGTTTTTGTTGTTTCTCCCTTCATTTGCCTCCCCCTTGTCTTATTTCTCATTGTGACTTGTGCTTGCTAGAAAGTATTTACCTTCAAACTTCTACCTCAACTTTAGCACTATGAAAAGACGATGCAAGGGTTTTTTATCCTTTACTAATTACGAATAAAAACCCGAATATATGATCTTGAAAACGGGCAGAAAACACTACACTAATACATATTAGTGTAGTGGCAGTACCTAAAACTACTTCGCTACATCGGTTTAGAGAAGTGATTTAAGGGTGCTTTACTACTTTAGTTTAGTAAAGCAAGTAAGACTATTCTTGTTTTGAGGGTCAGACCTTGCTTAAGTACAGCAAGGTCTGACCCTCTTTTAATACAATTAGAATAATTCCAACGATTAAAACATTTAGAACATTCTTTACTTTATCTCAAAAGAGAGGACCTTTGTCTTAGTTGTTACGTAGACTGTATTGCCCTCAATGAGGACATATCGCATGTCAGTAAAGTCGTTTGACATATACCTGCCCTTATAGCTTCCATCTTTACCAACAATAACTATGTATTTGTTAGATTTTGAGGCGATTAGCAGATTTTTGGTTTCTGTGTCTGTATAGATTAGGTCAGCAGAGCTAAGATTGACCGGTAAATCTTTCATAGCAAAGTCTTGTTTTTTGCCCGAGGTGAACTTCATTATATTTCCGCCGCTCCCCATAACATAAACATCGGAGTCAATCTTGAAAGAGAGGGGATCTTTCATATCTTCTGTGTTCGTCAGGTAGGCCGCTTTTTTAGCATAACCGCTTGAGGTGCGAGTGTGTTTGTAAATCTGGTCTTGGGCGAGAAGGTAGAGAGTGGTGCCGTAGCTGTCTATGTCTATGGCCTTCTCCCAACCGTCCGAAGCCTTCTTTTCTGCTAGACTATTATCACTTGAGTCAAACTCATAAATGGCCGGCTTATCAGTCAGTATTTCTATAACCTTAATCTTTGCAAGCGCCGTAGCTGCGACAATATTTCCCTCAACCTTTCCACTTACTTGCAAGGAAGAAACTTTCTTTGATTTCTTTTCTATTTTTGATATTGTGCCGTCTTTCCCGATGGCGTAAAAAACATTTCCAATAGAGTAAATTCCTATTGCTTCAGACTGAGATACGCTCACAAGGTCTGCCACAACTTCTGGACTTGCTTGTACAGTTTGGGTGATAGTTGCAAGCTGGTTATTTATCTCATCAAGTTTTTGTTTTGCTTCTTTGGAATAGAACTTACTCTTTGAGAGTCCTTCGGCTATTTTTTGGGCATCTTCGAGGTCAGTTGCAGCTTTTTGCTTTTCATTTTGGGATGCGAAGGAGCTTGCCTCTGCTATTTTTGCATCAATGGTTTGTAGTTGGGCTTTTTCCTCTTTCTTAGTTTTTGCATCAGTTTGACCGACTTTTGTTATAAAAAGGTAAGGAATGAATACGAGTATAATTGCAACTCCAATGGCAAGGTAATGATTTTTCTTGAGCTTTGGGAGCTTTTTCTTAGTGCGCTTAATGCTTGCCAGATTTGTAGCCGAGCCGTATAGGTTGCTAAGGTTGGCTAAGATAGAACTCTTTGTTTTTTCAAACTTTGCTCTTCCCGGAGCCTCGTCGCTTTCTTTAATTCTGATTTCCGACTTGTATGCTGGTTGCTTTTTTAGCTCCTCTTCTTTTATTTCCTCCTCTTTTATTTCTTCTTCCTCTAAAACAGGAACTTCTTCGCGCTCAAAACCCTCTATTTCTTCGTCAGTATCCATTAAAACACCAGAATCTTCCTTTTTCGCGGCACGTTTATTATAGAGATCGCCAGACTTACCCTTTAGGGAGTTGAAAAGTGCCACAGCTTTTGGTGCGAGAGTGTTTGTATAGAACTCTGTCAGGGTAGCGGCTCCGAGTCGTAAATACTTAAAGATTTTTTGGAAAATGGTTGAAGTTTTCTCTGCCATTATCTCTTTTTTAGTTGTTCCTTGAAGCCATATCTCGTCTGGTTCGTCGTCTAGGGCTTCGTTTGCCAGAGCGTCAGCGGTGAGGAACTCAGCAATGACAGCGGCGTTTTGTCCATAAGAACCGCCCAAACCCTCTATCAAGTCAGCGATGTGACTGATAGCTACCTTTGGATGGTATTTACCTACATATTTTGCCACTTCTTCTGGTGAGCAAGAGGCCAGAATTCCCGATGAAAGAACAGATATTTTATCCCCTTCGACTAAATCTCCACTCGTGATATTTACAAAAGTCCGAAGTGGATTTACGCTATCACCCGACATATCCTCTGTAATATGACTTTCTTTCCCACTCCTATATAAGTAGGCTTCTGACTTCCCGGTTTGTGTTATATGGATAGTATTGTCGGCGTAAACAGCTAAAATAGCATTAAGTTTACCCATCCAGTAAGTCTGACCTCCGTTTGTATATTCACCGAGTTCTTCATTTATCTTAGAAAGGGCATTTTCAAAGCTTTCTAGGGGATCTTTGTTTAGGTCTTGATAATATTCGCCATGGAAAGTATCTATAATGAGCTCAATTAAATCTTGCGAGTTTTTTGGACTGCCATTTATATCAATTACGCCAAAAAGAATACCGTGCCTTCGCTCATCCGGGTCCTTTGGCTGATGTTCGTAGGTGGTAGATATATTGCTCGAATTTTTTAAATTTTTCGCTTCGCTAGCAAGTTTAGCAGTTCGAAGGGCTAGTTTTTTATTCATCTCAAAGGTTTTTATGAGTAGAATATAGCATTATTTGAGAAAGAGTGCAAGAAGGCTAGGTAATCAGATTTATAATGTATAAATAAAAACAGCCCGTAGACTGGTTGTGAATTACCAACCAGTCTACGGACTTAGACTCTGATGCTTTGAAATTAATTAAGCATCTTGTCGAGGCCGATCTCGGCCATGAGCTTGTCGATTCCTCCGGTTCCGATGCCGGGTGCGATCGAGTGATTCAGATCGAATTTGAAGCAGTGTGCGTTGAGCTCGGTCCTGGCATAACGGGCGAGGTCAGTTATCTGAGTGCTTGTTATAACTGAACACTTGTGTTCCGCCAACTTCGTCAGTAACCTTCTGCCATACTCGAGGCCATCTCCCTCCTGTGTGCCGGTGCCAACCTCATCGAGGATGATAACAACACCATTTGGGGGAGCATCCTTCAAACCTTCAAGGATGGCCTTCGTTTTCTTGAGCAGCATTTCCATTGTAGAGCCACTACCGCGCTCAAGAAATGCCATACCGATCTTCGTCTTCAGGTTGAGCGAGAATTTGTCGCCGAAGACGGGAAAACCGGACTGCGCCATATAGATGGCGTTAACGATGGTTTCCTCTGCCGCGGACTTTCCGCCAGCGTTTTGGCCTGTAAAGACGAACATGTTGCCATTCAATGCTGGCAGGTAATTCAAGGGAACTAACTGCTCAGGCTTCAGTTCGGAAATGAGATGAACCGGCATTAGGTTCTCGAACAGGACGAGGTCATCCTCTCTCCCCAGAATGTCCGGGAAGCAGATAGGCACCTTCCACTTTTCGGCCTTGACCCTGAACTGGATTGCCATAGCGGTAACCTCCTGGAGGGTCTCCAGATTACCATTGAAGAAGTCGCGGTACTCGACCATTTTCTGATAAGTCGGATTGATCTCCGGTTCCTCGAGCAGAAGCTTCACCGAATACCAGGCGAGTTCTCGTGTGACCTGAGCCATGAAGGTTTCAGGAACAGCCACTGGTTGTGCACTGATTCCTGACACTACTTTATCGAGCAGGGCAATGAACTTGCCCGTTACGCCGAAACGGTAGCTCGACTCCATAGCTTCCTTGGTTGACTTTCCGTTCCTCTTGATCTTCCAGAGTTTGAAGCGGCTGTATCCCGGGAAGTCTTCGCGTGTCATTGTGCGGAACTCACCGACATTGTCGTCTGCGTATTGCAGTGAGGCGTCGGTAAGCCGGATTTTCAAGTCTCCGTTGCTGTAGCGGAAGAAGACTTCGATGCTCCCCGTTGCGTTCATTCCTCTCGGGCGTTTTTCCTCAGCCATACTTGTCTGTATGAACTCGCAGATTGCTGCATGAACAGACTCTGGCAGATTCTCGACGGCAAGGGTCGAGTATTTCGTCATCTCGTCCTTCCGGGTCCGCCATTCGAAGAACTTGGCGAGCTGCTTAGAGGTCCAGGACTTCTTTCCTTCGAAACGCTTGAGAAGCCTTGCGTTTCTCGATGTTACAGAGAGTCCATATGCGTATTTCTTGAATCCGTGGACATGGATCCCTTTCGATTCCGGTGAATTTACCTTCAAATTGCCGTTTTCACTGAAATAGAAGGGGAGATCAATCGTCCCTTCCAGATAGGTGGTTTTCAGGGTTTCCCTTGCAACCACCTCTGCCATCTCGTGCTCCTCTGCTTCCAGATTTCCCCTGGTTGTAGCAAGAAACTCGACTAAACGGCCAAGTTCTTCTGGCACATCGCCTTCTGGCATCTGGTCAACGAGTCCGTTTACCATCTGCCAAAAGGGATTGTGTTCCAGTGTCTCGTCGAAATGATCGAGGAAACTCTGGCCGTCGGTTGGGATCTGGGTATTAGGAAGCCAGAAATCCCTGATTGTGTCTGTGAAGTCGGGATTCTCAATCAGGAATCTGATCAGCCTCTGTCGCCTCAGGATTTCATCCTGGTCAACAATCCCGAAGCTGTGCCCCAGTAAGTTTCGGGAAAGCCCGAGGGTTTCCAGGAGGTGTTTCTCGCGGAAGTCGGAGGCATTAATGAAATCAATGCCCTCAGCTTCCTTGTTCCAGAGGTTTACCTCTGGATATACTACATTATCCATGGCCGTGTCCTTTTCTCGTTTATAAAGAATTACAGAAACCTAGCTCTCTATTCCTCCTCTCTCAACTTTTGAATATTTTAAAGATCATTCGGTCAGCTGACGCTAACCGAAAAGGGTTATCCCTAATGAGATAATGTAAGTTTAACATAATTATCATGTTTTGTAAATGATTTTTAAGAAGTTTGTCTACTAGTAAGCGAAGTATTTCACTGGTAAAATACTGGTATGGAAGATTTACTTAAGGGTTTAAATAAAGAACAAAAGGAGGCTGTGGTTCATGACAGTGGTCCGCTTTTAATTATTGCCGGAGCAGGGACCGGAAAGACGACTGTTATCACAAGGCGAATTGCTTACTTGATTGCATCGAAAAAGGCGCTGCCATCAGAAATACTGGCTCTAACTTTTACAGATAAGGCGGCAGCGGAAATGGAAGAGCGGGTTGATGAACTCGTACCGTATGGTTTTGTTGACACTTGGATATCTACTTTCCATGCTTTTGGGGATAGAATTCTTCGCGACCATGCCCTGGACCTTGGATTAACGACTGATTTTCGGGTTCTCTCCAAACCAGAACAGATGATATTTATGCAGGATAACTTGAGTGCCTTTGACTTGAAGTACTTTTCGCCTCTTGGGAATCCTACAAAACATATCGACGCACTACTGAATCATTTTTCTAAACTGAAAGACGAGATTATAACTCCCGCAGAATACTTAGAATATGCAGATAAAAGATTGAAAGTGGCGAAGCCGGGTGAAGAAAGGGAAGCCGAGAAGACACTCGAAATTGCCAGAACTTATGAGAGGTATCAGGAACTTATGGCTGAGGCAGGCAATCTGGACTTTGGTGATCAGATAAATATGGTTATCAAGCTTTTTAAAGATTCACCGAAAGTTTTAGAAAAATATCAAAAACAGTTCAAATACATTCTTGTCGATGAGTTTCAAGACACGAACTACGCGCAGAATTAACCCTTGAAGTTGCTGGTCCACGCACCATTTCAGGGTGCGGGGCAAGCAGAGGGGAAGGGGGAAAGGGATTTCTCCGCTCGTCGCTCTGCGAAGTCGGTCGAAATGACAAACGGAGGAGGCCAAAACATTACCGTGGTTGGTGATGATGACCAGTCAATTTACAGATTTCGTGGTGCGGCTATTTCAAATATTTTGTCGTTTACGAAGGATTATCCGAAGTGCAAGCAGATAGTTCTGACCGAAAACTATCGTTCGACTCAGGCAATTTTGGATAGTGCCTACAAAATGATTAAACACAATGATCCGGACCGGCTGGAAGTGAAAAATAATATTGTGAAAAAGCTGCAGGCCAAAGTTGGCGCGGGCAAAAATCCACCCATTCATATTCATTGTGATACTGTGACTTCAGAAGCTGACAAAGTAGCCGATATCATCAAAGAAAAATATGAGTCAGACGAGTATTCATTTAAAGACTTCGCGATACTGGCACGTTCACGAAACAGCGCCCAGGCTTTTGTTCATGCTCTGGATCATGCTGGTATTCCATATAAATTTTCCGGTTCAGCAGGTTTATATGATCGGCCGGAAGTACGACTGCTTATCCATTTTTCTCGTGTATTGACAAATCCTGGAGACAATCTGGCGTTTTATCACCTACTAATTAGCGATGTTTATAGTATGCCGGTTGAGGATGCGGTAAAACTGAATGAGATTTCTCATAAAACGAAGAGAAGCCTGAATCACATTGCCAAACAAGGGAAGAAAGAAGGATTCTGGACAAGCCAGAATGACGAAGAAAGGGGGATGATGGAAACAGCCTCCTCTGTCATTCCCGCGGAGGCGGGAATCCAGGCAGGCATCGGGTCAAATAAAAAATCCACACCTTGGGAAATACTAGATAAGGTTTGTGCTGATGTAGAACATTTCCGCGAAGAATCTAGAGATATGACTGCCGGACAGATACTATATTTATTCTTAAAAGAGACGGATTATTTGTCGAGACTGGTGACGCAGGCCGAGAACTCGACCGAAGCGCAAGTAGCGATACAAAACATAGCCAAGCTTTTCGAACTTGTCGGTAACTTTGAAAAAGTGTCGGAGGATAAAAGTGTAATTAACTTCGTGTATCATCTTGGGGCGCTCATGGATGCCGGCGATGATCCTGCGACAGCGGAGGTGGATCCCGACCTTGAAGCAGTGAGTATATTGACTGTTCATAAGTCGAAAGGACTGGAATTCCCGGTAGTATTTCTTGTATCTCTTGTCAGCGATAGTTTTCCGACGAGAAAAAGAGCCGAGCAGCTTCCGATCCCAGAGGAGCTAATTCGCGAAACTTTGCCGGAGGGTGACTGGCACCTGCAGGAAGAGAGGAGACTGTTTTATGTCGGGATGACGAGAGCAAAAGAGACTCTATACCTCACCAGCGCTGAGGATTATGGTGGGAAAAGGGCGCGAAAAGTGTCTCCGTTTGTTCTAGAGGCGATAGATGTACCGGCACTCGCCAAAGAAAAGACGAAACTTGATAAAGTAGAAGTGATAAAAAGATTTGAGAAGACTTCAAAGGTGGAGATGCCAAAGAAGTTTTATGATGGTACCGGAACGCTGACGTTGAATCCGCATCAGATAGACGACTACCTGTCCTGTCCGAAGAAGTTTGAGTACATTCATGTTTTAAGAGTTCCGATTATGACTCACCACTCGGTGGTTTACGGTTCGGCGATGCATAAAGCGATAGAGAGTTATTTTGTGGCTAAAAAAGCCCTTCAACAAGCTCAGGGTAAACAAAAAAAGGTGACGGCAGACGATTTGATAGAGGTATTTCACCATAGTTGGTGGAGTGAAGGATTTATCACTCGAGAACATGAGGACAAAAGGCGGAAACAAGGAGAGAAATCTTTGAGAGAGTTTTTTTCCCGCGAAGAGGCAGCTAATAATTTACCCGATGAAGTGGAGTCAAAGTTTGAAATACCGATGAAAGATCTGGGAGTGAAGATCAGGGGAAGATTTGATGCGGTCTACAAAGAAGTTAGAAGTGAAAAGTTAGAAGTGAAAAGTTGCGAAATTCGGGACTTTAAAACTTCTGAGGTCGAAAGCCAGGAGCAGGCGGATAAAAAAGCAAAGAGCAATCGTCAACTCTCAGTTTACGCACTGGCAAAACATACAGAAACCGGTCAGATCCCAGAAGTATCGCTCTACTTTGTTGACTCGGGACTGGTTGGGAGAATAGAAAAGAGAGAAAAGGATTTAGAAAAAACTCGTGAGGAAATTCAAAAGGTTGCGGAAGGGATTAAATCAGATAACTTCAAAGCAGCGCCGGGGTATCAGGAATGTTCCCGTTGCGCCTATCGTGAAATCTGTCCATTCACGCTTTCTCAGTAGCTTTGAATTAAAGCTAAGATTGTGGTAAAATATGCAAACACTATCGACTGACTATGTATGATGGAGGTGGATTGTGAATCTAGTGGATATAGAAGTTTGCCCCATAAAGATTGTTGGGGAGCTTGTAGTGAGGGGTGCCCGCTTTAAATATACAGCGGATGTCGAGGGGTATATCTATAATGGCAAGCCTTCGCCAGGATTTGATATGACGTTGTATATTGATAAGAGCTTTTACTCCCTTCAGGGTAATCAGCAGATTTTTCAGGGATTAATTGCTGAAGTTCAAGGGATGGCGATGGGGACTCTTTGCAGGTCTATAATATTGGGTTGTGGAGTCCGCCTAATGAATGCAGTTCCACTAGATGTTGTTTAGTACCTTTTACTTTTTCGTGGCGCCTCGATAGCTATCGGGGCGCCAAAGTTGAGTCTATATAGACTCTTTTTTATTTCTCAAAAGGCTTCTGGTTTGGTATGATTAGAAAAGCGAGGAGGGTTATTGGAAGCTTATAAAATTCCTTTAAAAGATATTTATTCTGAACTCAAGTCTTCTGAAAATGGGTTAAGCGGTCAAGAAGTTCAGAAGAGATTAACGGAGTTTGGACGAAACGAGATAAAAAGGGTCCGGAAAAGACCGATTCTTTTTGATTTTATTGAACAGTTTACCAACCTTTTTGCCTTAATCCTTATTTTCGCTGGTTTTTTAAGCTTACTTTTGGGAAATGGCCGTGATGCCATTATTCTTTTTCTGATAGTTTTTCTAAATGCCATCATCGGTTTTTTTCAGGAGTACAAAGCAGAAAGAACCATTGAGGCGCTTCAAAAAATTGTACCAAAAGAAACGACAGTTAAAAGGGATGGGAAAGTTATTCGCGTGAATGTTGCCGATATTGTCTCTGGTGATGTTGTAATCCTCCAGGCTGGAGACACGGTGCCGGCTGATCTTCGTCTAACAAAGGCTTATAACTTAAAGACCAACGACTTTGTTCTTACCGGCGAGTCGGTGTCACAGGAAAAGTCTGCCGGTGACGTAAAAAGTGGAAAAGACATAGGGATGACAGACATTGATAATTGTCTTTTTACAAGTATGCAAGTGACGGATGGTTCGGCTGAAGGAATCATATTTGCTACAGGTATGGAAACGGAGTTTGGCAAAATCGCACACCTGACATCTGACGTCAAAAGAGAGCAAAGCCCACTTCAAAAAGAAATAGATACTATTGGCAAAAAAGTCACAAAGCTTGTGGCGGTCATACTCCCTATAATGTTTGGTATTTTTTATTTTACAAATAAAGGAACTTTTAACTTTCTAAGTGCCTTCCAGTTTTCCATAGGTGTTTCAAGCGCCATGGTGCCTGAGGGATTAGTAGCAACGGTTTCCATAGCACTTGCCATTGGCGTTCAAAGAGTAGCGAAGAAAAAGGCGGTGATAAGAAAACTTTCCTCGGTAGAGACGCTTGGTGCAGTATCGGTGATTGTTACTGATAAGACCGGGACCCTGACTAAAAATGAAATGACGGTAAAGGAGCTTTTTGTAAATGGCAAACATGTCCATGTGAGCGGAGTTGGATATTTAGGGAAGGGAGGATTCAACGCGGAAGCCGGAAAGATTCATGCCTTTCATATTGATGAAAATGAGGAACTTTTTAGGGGGGCGCTACTTTGCAATAATGCGGAAGTGTCTTTTGATAAAAGCGGTATGGCAGGAAAAATAATCGGTGACCAGATGGAAGTGGCACTGCTTGTGATGGGCAAAAAAGCCGGCTATGAAAAGGAGAAGTTACTGACGGAGATGCCGAAAGTGTTTGAAATCGCGTTTGATTCTACTCGGAGAATGATGAGTGTGGTGGTTGATGGCGGAAACAAAAATGTAGTTTATACAAAGGGAGCGCCGCTGGATGTTCTAGCCAAATGCTCAAATATTTCAGAAAACGGTAAAGTACGCGCTATCAAGAGAAACGATATTGAAAAAGTAAGGGCGCAAAATGATATTTTTGCTTCTGATGCTCTGCGTGTTATAGCGATTGCCAGAAAAGAAATTAGTAAAAAGGAAAAATATTCTCAAAGTGGGACAGAAAGTGACCTGACTTTTGTCGGTTTGGTTGGTATTATTGATCCGCCGAGGGTAGATGTAGCTATTTCCATGAAGGAGTGTGGAGACGCCGGTATCAAGATTTTTATGGTAACTGGTGACTATGGCGTGACGGCTGCAGCGATAGGTAAAAGAATAGGGCTAGCCGAAAACCCGTGTGTTGTGACTGGGGATGACTTAAAACAGATGGACGACTTCGATCTTGGGAAGATCCTGAACTTTGGGCGAGAGGGCTACGATGGTGTCATCTTTGCGAGGACGACACCCGAGGATAAGATGAGAATAGTCACAATCCTGAAAAGCTATGACTATATCGTGGCGGTAACGGGAGATGGAGTGAATGATGCACCGGCATTAAAGAGCGCTCACATCGGTGTGGCAATGGGTATAACTGGAACAGATGTTTCAAAAGAAGCGTCTGAAATGGTCCTTTTAAACGACAGTTTTTCAAGCATTGTGTCTGCTATCAAAGAAGGCCGTACTGTGTATGCCAATACAAAAAAATTCGTGTACTACATATTTTCTTCAAATGCGACGGAATTCTTCGTAGTCTTAATTGGTTCTTTTTTTGGCATGATGCCGATGTTTGCCATTCAGATACTTTTGATAGACCTTTGCACTGATGTATTTCCTTCATTGGCGCTAGCCGTTGACCCAACTGAGAAAGGCATAATGAAACAAAAACCTCGTGACCCACACGGGAAGCTTTTGGGCTTTGATGTTTTTAAGGGTCTTTTCAGGGTTGGAGTAGTCGGTGGAGCACTTGGCTTCATAGTTTTTCTGATTGTAATGATTAGGGGTGGTTGGACATGGGGAGAGCCAGTCGTAGAAAATAGTCTCTATCTTCAAGCGACGGCAGCGACTTATGCGACGCTTGTGATGTGTCAGATATTTAACTCCATAGAGTCAAGATCCGAGCATCTTGGGATTTTCAAAATATTCCTTGGCAACAAAAAACTTCTTGGAGCTATCGGCATATCTCTATTTCTCCTTCTAAACATAGTCTATAATCCATGGATTCAGCCCTTTGCAAAGACAGCTGCCATAGAACCTGCTAACTGGATAGCCATAATCTCTGCCGGTCTAGTATTTCTTCTTTCAGTTGAGGTATCAAAACGCAGGAAGAAGGAAAATGTTATGCTTGAAAGAATAAAAGACTGGTTATAGTTATCTTTATTTTATCAAACATTTGCATTTAGGTTTCAGAAAATATATTATTGAAAGTAATAATGAATGAATCCCAGGTGTAACCGGGGGAGAGGGCAAAATGGCACAAGAAAACGAACAACAAAGCACAGAACCGACCACAGAAACAAATAATCAACCAGCAGCCGAAAAACCAGTTCAGTCATCAGAAAAAAAGAAATCAAAAGCACCGCTTATTATTATCATGGCTTTAGTAGTAGTGATTTTAGGCGCAGTAGGTTTCTTTTTCTTGAAGGATAGTATATTCCCGGCAAAAGGTTTGAGCGGACAAGTATTGAACGCAAACTGTAAACTAAACGACAAGGATCTTTGTAGATTTGTTAGTAACTTTAAAGGTCTTGAAAATATGTCAGCCAAGTCAGTCACAACCGTTGATGGCAAGAAAACAGAGACGACTATGGACATCCAAGGAACTGACAAGAGTCACATTACAACAACTACAAATGGTAAGGAAGAGTCTAACTATATTTCCATCGGAAATACCACATACATGAAAGACTACTCAGATAACAAATGGTGGAAGTCCACAGTTGATACAAAAGACACTTCCGGTAGTGAGAAGACTGACTGGAAGGGCGAGTTTGAAAAATCTGTAAATGACAGTACCGACAAAACAACCTACAAGAAGATAAGCAAAGAGGCTTGTGGTAGTCTAACCTGTTTCAAGTATCAGGTAATAGATCCTCAAAATACCGAAAGCACAGAGTATATATGGTTTGATACAAAAAACTACTCTTTGAGAAAAACTCGGAGTGAGGCAAAAGGCACCGTGACAG
>JBBTZO010000040.1:0-9208 GCA_038061315.1 Patescibacteria group bacterium | reverse complement strand
ATCGGTGGTAGCTTAAAGATTAATATTGGGATGGATTCCCGCCTCCGCGGGAATGACAAAGAGGATGGAAAAGAAAAGGAAGTGCATCTGCATCACATTCATCTCGAGGAAGATGCAGGAAAGTTAGTTCATGATAAGAGTGACAATGCGCTTGTTGATCTAAATCGAGCTGGGACTCCACTAGTAGAAATAGTGACTGAACCGGATATGTCATCAGCAGAGGAGGCGAAGATTTTCGCCCAATCTCTAAGATCACTCATCCGTCATTTAGGCATTAGTGACGCAAATATGGAACAGGGTAACATGAGATTTGACGTGAATGTTTCTATCAAGAAAGAAGAAGAAAAGGACCTAGGTACTAAAGTGGAGGTGAAAAACTTAAATTCTTTTAAAATGCTTGAGCGAGCGATTCAGTATGAAGAGAAAAGACAAAAGGAACTCATTGATGAGGGGAAGAAGATACTTCAAGAAACTCGCGGTTGGGATGATGCAAAGGGAAAGACATTGGGTCAGAGGAGCAAAGAGGAGGCAAACGACTATAGATATTTCCCCGAGCCTGATATTCCGTCTATTACAACAAAGGAAATTGTAGGGCGCATGAAAGATAAGCTACCAGAGCTTCCACAGGAAAAGGCAAAGAGATTTGCTTTGGAATACGGATTTGATAAAAAAATAGCAGATAGTCTGGCAGATGATGTGGAAATAGCCCAGTATTTTGAAAAAACCCTAGAACATATAGAGAAATCAGCAACAGACACTTATGATAAAAAGAAATATGCAAAGAGAGTAGCGAACTGGATGACAACAGAGATGGTTGGAAAACTAAATGAAACAGGAACTGACTTTAGCAAAATGAAGGTTGAGCCGGAAAATATGGCGGAGCTTACTATTGTAGTAGAAAATGGAACTATCAGCGGGAAACAGGCAAAGGATGTTTTTGCTGAAATGTTTTCTAGTGGCAAGAGTGCCCTTGGTGTTATTGAAGAAAAAGGAATGAAGCAGATTACGGACACTTCTCAGATTGAAGTAATAATTCAGGAAGTGATAGAAGCAAATCCGAAAGTGGTCGAAGACTTTAAAAACGGAAAAGAAAAAGCATTTGGTTTTCTCATTGGTCAGGTTATGGCAAGAACCAAGGGCCAAGCGAATCCAAGGGTGGTGAATGAAATTTTAAAAGAAAAACTGAAGTAACACGGTTGTCATTCTGGGGACTAAAAGGACTCCAGAATCCAAACTTCATAACGTATTGATTCTGGGCAAGCCAGAATGACAAGAAGGGGCTATATGAAAATTGAAAGCATTTTAATATATATTGCGGTTGCATTTGCAGGATTTGCCATTGGCAGAATTGGTCATATCTTTGGCGGTCAGTTTAACGCTCCGCACCACTGGATTTATGGAATTATTCTAATAATTATTGGTGTCGCACTGTGGTTTTATAAGAAAGAATGGTCGCTATACTTTATATTTTTTGGTCTAGGTCTAACTATCAGCGACCTAAAAGATATGATTGATCTAAAATTTTACGGTGTTGATGATGTTGAGGTGAAGAGATTCTGGGGGATAGACTAGCTTTCATTAAAAATACTAACTTTTTATAAAAAAACTCCAAGCTTTTTGGAAGTCTGCCAGAGGTAATGCCAGCAGCTTTGTTTTATGCTATTTGCAGGTAGCAGGAAACTTGGGTGATATTCATAAGAAGGTTGATGAAAAAAATTCCATGAGAAAGGAGGTGAGTTGTTATGACAGATGAAAAAGATAAAAATGTAGACAGTATCTCATCAAAGTCTGAGGGCCCTAAATCCTCAGGGCAGGGCAAGACTTTTTATAAGTCTGTAGCCACAGGTACGATGAGTATGGATCTCACCGACACAGAAGCTATTGATAGAGGCTGGAGCTGGGGAGTTGCTATGGGTGTCTTAATGATTATCCTAGGTGCACTAGCCATCATCTATCCGGCAATGACGTCTGTGGGTGTTGCAATACTTTTGGGTGTAGTTTTGGTAGGGGCAGGAATAGTTCAGGTTGTTTATGCCTTTGGTGTTCGAGGATGGAAAGGATTTTTCTGGCATCTCCTGATAGCTATTACCTATGCTGTTATCGGAGTATTGCTTTTGACTTATCCTTTGGGCGGACTAGTCACACTCACATTCCTTTTGGCTCTTTACTTCTTAATATCAGGAGTATTCAAAGTTGTAGTTTCACTATCGTCTAGAGATGTGTCGGGCTGGGGATGGGTTTTGACAAGCGGAATCTTGTCTCTGGTCTTGGGAGTGTTGATATGGACAAGTTGGCCCATAGGTTCACTATGGTTCATCGGGCTACTAGTAGGAATTGATCTGGTTTTTGCAGGATTTTCGCTAGCAGCAATGGCAATATCGGTGCATTCGCTTAGACAGGAGGAGATGTAAAAGATTAACCTGCATAGTCTCGAAAGGTCTTCGAGGCTACTGCGGAGGGTAGAGGTGGAGAAATGGATAAAAAAGTTCGGAATAAAAAGAAGCAAAAGAAGGGCGAGACTTTCTATGAGGCGATATCGGCAACTGCGGTAGCGACTCAAGAAATAAGTTTGCCAAAGGTTAGCGCGAAAACAGCAGATTTTCTGGAAAGTGTTGTAATATTTTTTGCCGGGACAGCACTGGTTTTAATTCTTATGAGGGTGGTACTTATGGTGTTCGGAATCAATGGTGGTAACCTCCTAACATACTTACTATATGCGGCAAGTTATCCTTTTGTCCTAATACTGAACTCTAGTCAGAGTCAGATACCTGCATCCACGAATGCTACTCTATATGAGAATATAGCGATTATTATGATGTACTCCATAATCTTTTATGGGATTTTGAGAATAATAAAAGCATTGAGGGCTGAAGAAAGTAATAATTAAAAGGAAGCCACGTCGAGAGTGGCTTATAGGCCAAGTCTGACTTGGTTCGCCCGAAAGGCGAGAGGTGTGATAAAAATGGGAAAGAAAACAAAAAGGAAAAAGAATGAAGGGAAAAAAGAAGGAGAGGTTTTTTATAGAGCTCATCCTATAGCTCAACCCATGGGAGGAGTTGCGCATCGTGAGTCCAAGATGTCTATAACGGTTGAGAGGGGTCTATGGAGGATACTTGGGATTGTTGAAGCTGTTTTGCTCTTGAGGATTGTTGTTGCTGTATTTGGTGCCGATGGGGGTAATATTATTACATCATTCATATACGCGGTAAGCTATCCATTTGTCTGGTTTTTCTTCTACCTTTTCAATACCTTGGGGAGAGTAGAGGTTACAGCACCGACATTTGAGATAGAGACGTTAGCCGCAATGGCATTCTACTATATAGTGGTTTACATTATCACTCAGCTTATAGTCGGTTTCAGAGAAACAGAATAAAATATTATTTAATTATCTGATTTTTTAGCGGACAGGTATGTTTGGTGTAGTAAACATACCTGTCCGCTTATGTATTGGGCTGTTTTTTGCTATAATAAGTAAATGAGTGATAAAGGTGAAAATATTTGGCAAGAGGTTAAGGTCGATCTAAGGGAAAAGACCCAGTCTGGATATAAAATGGCGCTACTAGATAGTGATAAGCTTTTACGACAAGTTCTGAAGGAAAGGGGTTATCCGGGTAAAGACCTAAAAAAACAGCTTTTTTGGGCGGGGATTAACTTGAGCGGACGCGAAGATTTAAAGAAAGCTATCAAGAAAAAAGATGAGATTTTAAACGAATCTGACTATAGACTGTCTTCATTTGAAATAGAAGACTTTTTAGCTGCCTATAAAAAAGCAGTTGAGTGGGTATTAAGCGCTAAAAAACTTGGTTTTAAGCGTAAAATAGGATTGTACCTGGAAAACTATCTTTTTCTCAAAAATACATCATTAACCAAGGTGATAGTTGTTATTTTGATTTTATTCTTTGGTATTAAGTTCTTTTCTTCAACTGAAACAGGAAAGAATATAGTAGAAAAGACTGTAGAAGTAGATAATTTGTTCTTTGATTGGCTAAAAGTTCTGATTTTAATCGGACTAGGCATTTCAGTCGTTGTGTTTATAAGCTTTATTTATCTGGATAAGAAGAAAAAAGTTAAGATAAAAGAATGATTGTTCTACTTTTTTAGAAAAAGTAGAACAAAAATCGCGACTTAGACGGCCTCTCAAAGTGTCGGATTACGACTCTTTCACCTTTGAAAAACCACAACTTCTGTTGGTCGGTCTTCGGCAAGTGATCTTTTCAAAGAGTTCACTCGTCTAATCCTTGCTTTTCGATCCGATAGTCGCATTAGGATATCAAGCTGTAGTAATGTCGGAGTTTAAATCCTTATTTTAAAAAAACCATGCCAGGAGGAATTAAAACCTATTTTCCCGTTATGTTAAACATGGGATTTTCATTTTGGTTGTCATCTGCTAGAATGGTGATAAATAGTAGGAGGGTTTTTAAAAACCCATTGTTTTGATTACTTAAAAAATGGAGACATACCTTTGAGTAAAAAGTTTGTTCACTTACATGTTCACACGCAATATTCTCTTCTTGATGGTATGTGTAAGTTGCCACAGCTTTTGGATAAAGCAAAGAGTTTTGGTATGCCGGCGTGTGCTATTACAGACCACGGCGTGATGTATGGCGTGATTGATTTTTATAAAGAGGCAAAACGTCGTGATATCAAGCCTCTTCTAGGCTGTGAGATGTATATGGCGCCAAGGAAACTGACCGATAAGGATGGAAAAATAGATACTAAACCAAATCACTTGGTACTACTAGCTAAAAATGAAACAGGTTATAAAAACTTGATGAAACTTTCCACCATCGCTCATTTGGAAGGATATTATTACAAACCGAGAATTGACAAAGAGGTACTGGCTAAACATGCCGAAGGACTGGTTGCCTTATCTGCCTGTTTGCACGGAGATATTACTTCAAAACTCATGGAAGGACAAGAAAAAAAAGCCGAAGAGTCTTTAAAATACTACAAAGACTTGTTTGGGGAAGATTTCTACTTGGAACTCCAATATCATCCCGGATTTGATCAACAAGAAAAGGCAAATAAGCTACTTAAAAATTTTGCAAAAAAACACGGAGTCCAGCTTGTTGCCACAAAAGATGTTCATTATGTAGATAGGGAGGACAATGAGGCTCATGACGCCCTTCTTTGCATACAAACAGGCAGAACCGTGGATGATGAAAGTAGGTTGAAGTTTGATGGTGACCAGTCATTTGTTTCTCCCAAAGAAATGATAGAAGCCTTCAAGGATGTGCCCGAAGCAATAGAAAATACCATTAAAATTGCAGAGAAATGTAATCTAGAGCTAGAACTTGGTAAAATCTTAATTCCAAAGTTTGATGTACCGAAAGGCGAAACACTCAAAAATTACCTCGAAAAGCTAGTTGAAGAGGGTATAAAGAAAAAGTATGGTAAAGTCACTCCCGAGATACGCAAAAGAGTAGAATATGAAATGGGCGTTATAGAGAAAATGGGATATGAGTCCTATTTCTTGATAGTGTGGGATTTTGTGAACTGGGCAAAAGACCAGGGAATAATAGTTGGACCGGGTAGAGGCTCGGCGGCGGGTTCTGTCGTGTCGTATGCTCTAAATATTACCGAACTTGAACCAATGAAGTATGATCTCCTTTTTGAGAGATTTTTAAATCCTGACCGTATTTCCATGCCTGATATAGATATGGACTTCGCTGACGATAGGCGTCACGAGGTTATTGAGTATGTTGCTGATAAATACGGCAAGGATCATGTGGCTCAGATTATAACATTCGGAACTATGGCAGCCCGAGCTGCAATACGTGATACGGGTAGAGTTCTTGGTGTTCCATATGGGGATGTTGATAAGATAGCCAAAGTAACGCCACCAAATGAACATCTGGCCGACTCTATACGTGACAATCCAGAGCTTCGGGCATTGTATAATACCGATGAAAAGATAAAAAAACTGCTGGACATTGCTATGAGACTTGAGGGCGTAGCAAGGCATTCATCAACCCATGCTGCGGGAGTAGTAATATCGGAAAAACCACTCATCAACTATACTCCGCTTCAAAAAGCCGCCAAAGGTGATATAGCCACAAATACTCAGTACTCTATGTGGCCCATTGAAGATATAGGTATATTAAAGATGGATTTTTTGGGTCTTTCCAACCTTACAATCCTAAAGAATGCACTAAGAATCATAAAAAAGGTTTATGGCAAGGAAATAAATCTTGAGGAAATAAATCTTGAGGACAAAAAAACTTATGAACTTTTGGCACACGGAGGAACAACGGGGGTTTTTCAGCTGGAGTCGGCTGGCATGAAAAGAAATATTAAGGCCTTGAAACCAACAACTTTTGAAGATGTGATTGCCATGGTCGCACTTTATAGACCGGGACCGATGCAGTTCATTGATGAGTTTATAGCAAGAAAAAGAGGAAAAAAGAAAGTTACATATTATCATCCACTAATGGAAAATGCTCTTAAAAATACATATGGCATTATTGTATATCAAGAGCAGGTTATGCAGATATCAAAAGATATGGCGGGGTTTACCGGTGGTCAAGCAGATACCCTTAGGAAAGCCATGGGTAAAAAAATTGCGAAAATGATGAAAAAGATGCGCATACAGTTTATTGATGGATCGGTAGTGAATGGGGTACAGAAACAAGTGGCAGAAAAGATATTTGATGATTTTGAAAACTTTGCTCAGTACGCCTTCAATAAATCTCATGCTGCTTGTTATGCACTGATTGCCTACTGGACAGCATATCTTAAGGCTCACTATCCTGAGAGTTTTATGGCAGCTCTTATGACCAGTGACTACTCAAATATTGATAGAATAGCTATAGATATAGATGAATGCCGCAAAATGGGTATAGAAGTGTTACCTCCAAGCGTAAATGAGTCATATCAAGAGTTTGCTACCGTAAAAGATACCAGAAATATAAGGTTTGGCCTACAAGCAGTGAAAAACGTTGGTACGGGTATTATAGAAGCACTACTTACGGCAAGGGAAGAAGGTGGGAACTTTAAATCAGTTGAGGATTTCTGCAAAAGAGTAGATGCAAAAGAAATTAATAAAAAAGTTATGGAAGCATTTATAAAAAGTGGGGCGATGGATGACTTTGGAGATCGTAGTACACTGCTTTTTAACTTAGAAAAAATACTGGAGTTTGCCCAAAAGTCGCAAAAAAACTCACTTAGCGGTCAGATAGATCTTTTTGGCGGACAGGGTATAGAAATGCCGGGTCTAAAACTAGAAAAACCGCCCGCAGATGCCACATCCAAAGAAAAGCTTGGTTGGGAGAGAGAACTTCTCGGTATATACATCTCAGAACATCCACTTGATGGTTATCAGGAATATGTAGCAAACAATGGGATAACTAGTCTAAAAAACTTAGATGATGACACTACCTCAAAAGAGGTGAGGGTGGCTTGCGTGGTATCAAATATTCAAAAGATTTTAACGAAAAAGAAAGAAAGTATGCTTTTTGTAAAAGTTGAGGATAAAAGCGGAAGCGGTGAACTGGTAGTTTTTCCAAAGACTCTAACGGCGTATAAAGAGTTCTTTGTTGAGGGAAGACTTCTTTTGATAAATGGTAAGGTAAATATGAAAGATAATGACCCCAAAATACTTGTAGATAGTGTGAATGATTTGGGGGAAATAGAGGATTTGGAGATTGGTGGTAATAGTAATTTACTGAGATTTAAGGACAATCAACTGAACATATATGTACCAAAATATACTGAGACTGAAAAGTTAGCCAAGCTGAAAAAAATATTATCTGACTCATCCGGGGAAAATGAAGTCATTATCCATCTCGAACTAAACAATGTAGAAAAGAAAGTGAAGATGCCCTTAGGCGTGACTTTTTCGGAAGAACTAGAGAATGATATAGTAGCAATTCTTGGCTAAAATACTTGTCATCCTTGAGTGAAACAAAGGATCTCTTTTTGAATCACTACTTCGCCACGTCTGACGTGGTTTTGCAGTCATTTTATTTTGTTTTGAGGGGTCAGGCCTTGTAAGGGACAAGGACCGACCCTCCTTGGTTCGCTGATAGTCGGGATTAAAATATTGGAGTGGAATAAAAGAAGGTTGTGTTGTAGTAGTTATTATGTTATGATTTAGACTTCAATTTTTGAACCTTGAGAACAAAGATTTCTGCGGAGATTTTAGGTGTTTTGGACCTGAAATTTCCGTAGAAATGACTTTTTGACCAGCCAATCGAACATCAATCAACCCACAAGGAGGCGAAAACACGGGGATTAGAAGCAAACGTTCTACTGCCATAGCAAGTCACGAAATGGGGAGAGGTGCAATGTACAACGCAAGAAGGAGCAAGGAGCCGAAAGAGTCGATAACAACGGCGGTAGCCAGCGAGATAGCCAGAATTCATGGTTTCAATCTCGATGAGGCTAAAGACAACAAGGTTCACGTTCTCGATCGGCACCAGCGGTGCAGTGACCTCTGTGAAGATCTGAATGCCTGCAAGGAGCAGTATTCGTGGATGTTCGGCCTGCGCCAGCAGGAGGAGCTGAGCCAGGCGCAGATAGATCAGCTTCTGAAGTTCCATGAAGCAACAACCCGTAAGAAGTGCAAGGACAAAATCTGGAGCGGCCGAGTCAGTGCCACTCTATTTGTCGCCAATCACTACGATCCGTCTGTCCAGCAGACTGACGGATCGGTGGCACTGTCCGCTTAGCGCAGGGAAAATGATTGAAGGTCAAAAAATTAGGATTGTTTGCAGTCGATATTGCATTCCCCTGCAAAGGGACATCAATGAGGTTTAAATCCTCACCGCCCCAGTAAACTAGGATTGTTTGCAGCTTTTTGTGGCTGCATTACCCGAAAGGGACATTAATGGGTTCAACCCCCACCGCCTCGGGGACGGGGTTAGTGAAGGCGAGATGAAATTCTTGAGATTTTTTATTAGGGAAACCTAACTAGAGAAACTTGAGGAGTTTTATCTCGCTTTATTCATTTATGATCAGAATTCAATTGACAATACAACTGTCATTCCGGACCCCGATCCGGAATCCAGAGTTTATTATTATGGACCCTGAATCCCCGCCCGAACGACTGTTCAGTCGGGCAGGAAGTTCAGGATGACAAAAAAAGGGATTTTTAGATAAAACAAAATTGACAATTGAGAGAAAATTTAATACAATCATATAGTCGCTCGCGCGATTTTTTAAAATAATCAAACATATTATGGATAGAATAAAAGAATTTAATGCAAAA
>JBBTZO010000039.1:0-6209 GCA_038061315.1 Patescibacteria group bacterium | reverse complement strand
CAAGTTTTTCGTGCTCGAGTGAGCACGGATTTACCCCACTAGATTACGAAGAGCCAGAATAGGATTGACATATATATATTATAATGTTATAATCTCGCTCATACGTACTATTTACTCGAGGCAAAGACCAACAAAGGAGTACTTATGCATCTTGAACTGCACGATAATGAAGAAGGAAACACCCTCAATGGAGGGGTTAAGGACATCGACTACGATTACCAGGCCGAAGAATGGGTACGATTAACAATCGACCAACCCGAAATCATTAAGTGGATCCTGTATGACGGCTCGGGTATCCGTTGCGTCTGGGAGCGTCCAGAAGGCAGCACTTCCATGCCCGATATCACCCAGCGTTCAGAACGCTTCACTGGGACATGGGAAAAGGGACCCGTCGAGGTCTCGATCTAACTATCGAATAGACGAGTGGAACAAATGGCCGCTTCTTGCAAAGAAGCTACGACGACCCGCCATAAGAGGTCGTCTTTTTCATACCCGAAAATCGATTTTCGTGCTATAATTTCCAAGTCATGAGAACGAGACCTGAACTAATCTTACCCGCAGGAGATCCGGAAAAAGCACGGTTTGCTTTTGAATATGGTGCAGATGCTGTGTATCTAGGTATGGCGAAGTACTCTATGCGAAAAACCGAGGTTCGCTTCACAATAAGTGAAATCAAGTCGACGATTGAGTACGCACACAAACTAGGTAAGCGAGTTTACATCACTTTCAATATCTTTGCTCATGACAAACACCTGAAAACCCTCGCCTCCGACATTAAAAAAATTGCAAAACTTAAACCGGATGCTTTTGTCATCGCCGATATGGGAGTCCTTAAAATTGTGAGGGAGAATGCACCGGAAATACCTATACATGTATCCACCCAGCAAAATACCGTGAACGTAGAGGCCGTAAAGCTCTGGAAAGATTTTGGTGTCAAAAGAGTTATTCTCGCCCGTGAACTCTCACTGAAAGAGATCAAGAAAATCCACACCGAAGTGCCGGACATCGAACTGGAAATGTTTGTTCATGGCGCTATGTGTATCTCCTACTCCGGCAGGTGCCTCCTATCCGCCTATATGACCGGTCGCGAAGCAAACCTCGGCGACTGCGCCCAGCCCTGTAGATGGAACTACGGCATAATTAAAAATTCAAAATTAAAAATTCAAAATGACTCAGAAAAACTATACTTAGAAGAGAAAATGCGTCCTGGAGAATATTTCCCCATAGAGGAAAGCAAAGACGGTACATATCTCATGAATTCTAAGGATTTATGCTTAATAGAATATTTGGACAAAATAGAAGAAGCTGGCATCAGCGGATTGAAAATAGAGGGCAGAAACAAGTCTATCTACTATCTCGGCGTCGTCACCCGCGCCTACCGAACTGCCTTGGACGCAATCGCCCCCTCCCGTCATTCTGGCTTGACCAGAATCCTTCCTGAATTAAAAAAGGAGCTCAAAACTCTAAACTACCGTGGATATACCACAGGATTTGCCTTCGGAAAAGCGAAAAAAGGAGAAACATATCCTTCCCGCCAGCCGATTAGGAATTACAACTTTGTAGCCGTAATACGACCGCTCCCCTCCCGTCATTCCCGCGCAGGCGGGAATCCAGTCAAACCGAACGAGAACTGGAACTTCATAGAAGTCAGAAATCAAATAAAAGTCGGCGATAAAATAGATGTCATCACTCCGCAAGGAGTTACAAAAGAAAAAGTTTTAGAAATTACTAACGAGACAGGAAAGAGCTTGGAAGTTATAAATCCCGGCAAAACCGGCCAAATGGCATACCTAAAATTAAAAAACCTCTACCCCGAAATGTCATTAATGAGGAAAAAGATATAATGAAAAAACGAAAGCAAATTTACTTTGACTGCTGGAATACCCTCTTTTTTAACAATTTAAATCCACATCCTTTTTTCCTTTTCGCGGAGAAACTTGGTCAAGATTGGACAGATCCGCAGTACGTAGAAACCACAAGGAGCATATTTATGACGAAAAAACATGTTGATAACAAAGCTCCTATCTGCGCCTTGCTTGAAAAACTCAACATCAAAAAATCTGATGAATTAATTATTCAACTGGAAGAGTTGCTGAATTCTGCGGAAAAGGGCGCGGAACCTTTTGAGGAGACCCTGACAGTTTTAGACGAACTAAGTAAGAAGTTCCAACTAATCATGGTAACAAATGTCGACTACAACAGTTACAACCATCTCAACAAAAAATATAAAATTGAAAAATACTTTGATAAAAGTATTACTTCTTTTGATCTGGGCATATTGAAACCAAACCCAGAGTTTCTAAAGCTTGCTGTTAAGAAAGTAAATGGTTCTATTGAAGACTCTTGTTTAATCGGTGACTCAGAAAAAGAAGATATTGCTATGGCGGATGCAATGGGAATGCCATCGATACTGATCAATAGAAAGAAAAAATATCTAAAATCCAATAAAGTCATTCACTCACTAGACGACCTCCACGACATTCTTTGATTGTCCTTGATGAGGAAAAAGATATAATGCTTAATAGGATGTCTCAACCGGAATATTTTTTTAAATCTGAGATATCCGAAATAAAATAATCTGGATTACTTTTCATTAATTTTTCTCTAGTTTGGTACCCCCAGCCAATTGCAACCGTCCCAACCCCAACACTTTTACCAGCATCAATATCATGAACCATATCACCAACATATAGGGTTTTTTCTAGATTGAAGTGGTTTCTTTCAAGAATATCCAAGATAGCTTCAACCTTATCGTGTATGCCTGCATTTATTTCTTGAAAATAAGATTTGATACCATAACTAGAAGCCTCCTTCATTAGTTTCGATTCAGGATGAGAACTAATAACTATCATATTAATACCAAGCGCACCTAGCCTTTCCAGCTCTTCTTTCACGCCTGGATAAAGTGTAGGCTCCGGTACCAAATGAATAGCTTCAAGATACATTTTATCCTGCTCTTCTTTTGTTAGTTTCGGAAAGTATTTATTCCAAAAAATCATATATGGTAATGTAAATTCTTGTCTGTATTTTTCAAGGGAGATGGTTTCTTTCCCTAACTTTTTGAATACCAACATTGATGCTTCATATACTGGAGCTAAATCATTGCTTAAGACCCCAGACCAGTCAAAAATAATATTTTTTATTTGCATATATACTATAGGCTTAGCTTAATAATGATTACGTAAGCTTATTATATCATTAAACACAATCTGGATTTAGAATATTATTTTTTTCTGAGTTTTCTCTAGATTTCTTTGCTACGGGAAAGTTTAGAAGTTATCAATCCCGGCAAAACCGGTCAAATGGCATATATAAAACTCTCCATTACCTACCCCGAGATGTCATTGATGAGAAAAAAGATATAGTTCTATTTACTTAAGAGTTCTAGTGTTTCGGGTCTTTGTCTGGACATCCAGTCCATAAACCTTTTTCTATGTCTATCTATAGACCACTCTGGTGACTTAAACTCATTTGGATGTTCGTTTCTATATAGGTTGCAAAGTCCTTTGTTTGCCTTAGTAGCGGGCACATTGAAAAGTAGGTTATAGTCCTCAATAAACTTATCCATAAAATCGTCTGCTACTTTTCCCATGTACCCATCATAGCACGGATCGTACCGAAAGCGAAGAGGCGGAATCTCATTTGAAATTAGAAATTCTTAATTAGTCATTATCTTAATCTTATATCCCCCTTATGCTTTACATGGGAATAACTTAGGGGCGCCCGTGGGGCGCCCCTGTGTTTTCTTCTTTACCAATCAGAGATGGGAGGTTACTTCGTGAGCAGGTATTCCGGGAGTTCGGGACCGCGGCCTTTGGACCTGTCGAGATACTCCTCCAGTGACCCGCACTGAATCCTCCTGTACTCCTCTTCACGCCCGACCACCGACATACCTTCGCCACAGATACACCCTTCTGGTACGCCATTCTTGAAAACATTGGCGTGATACTCGGGGTTAGAGCCCCACCCTTCAAGACCCGAGATGTGGAAAAGATCCACGCAGTTTTTCACATCCCCATCAGACCACAACAGGGCGATGAAATACTCAGAGCCCGTGTACAGCAAGCGTGTGTTGCGCTTGAGAACCTGCAGAATTATGTCAGTAAAACTGTCAAAGTCCTCCTGAAAACTGCTGTGGACATACAGGATGAAAAATCTGCCCCAAACGTAAACTCGTCCTTCCGGCTTAACAGCCAATCTAATCACCTCTTTTTGGGTTTATTTTAGGTACGTTTTATCCTTAGATATTAGAAATCAAAGGAATATTAGATAATAACATAATATTAGCGTCTTGTCAAAAGCTTTTTATTCCCCTCATGCTTTACATGGGGATAACTTGAGGGATACAATGACTCCAATGAATGTCACCATAAAACAAATCCTAAATGAAAACCAATGCTCACCCGGGGAGGTTTTTTCATTTAACGCAAACACCAAAACCATAACCTATGTTCCCGAAGAACTGGAAAAGGAAGATGGTTCCTTGGCATTACTCCATGAAATAGCACACATGAAACTAGATCATTTTTCATACAACTACGATGTAGAACTTCTAGGGCTGGAACATGAGGCATGGGAAGAGACGCGAAGACTAGCAAAAGAATATAACATGGAAGTCGATGAAAATCACATCAAAGAATGTCTGGAAAGTTATGATAAATGGCTAGACAAGCGTGCGACTTGCCCAAAATGCGGTGAATACTCTCTACAGAGAGATAAAAACACCTTTGGATGTTTTGTTTGTGACTGCTACTGGAAAGTAAACGAAAGAAAAGATCGTGAGGTTAGAAAGAAAATTATTTCAAAGATACAAGACGCAAGCGACAAGACACAAATAATAGTCAAATCTCAAAATACTAAACAGCTTGTTCCTTGTTTCTTGTTCCTTTTTTCTTCTATAAATAGGACCATCCACTATTTATAGGTTGTTCTTCGTTTTTTTGCCAGCTGCTTAGCTCTCGTTTCTTTTGACTCTAGTTTATTGTAGAAAACCCTCGGCGAAAGAAGCTCGGGATATTTTTTTGAATATTCTTTAAAGCTTTCCTTGCTACGCTCTCCAAATCGAATAGTTTTACCCATTTACTAATTTACTCCTACCAACTACCTATTATACTAACTTACTAATTCTCTCCTAGGTAACCTGCTACATTAATGTTCATTATATTTAGAATATATACATTAGTATTATTAGTAATTGGTAACCTTATTTTTGCTTTCTTTTTGCAGCGCTCGCCTTACCGCCTTTTCTTCCGGCTACTTTTGCAAGTTCCGGATTTGCAGCAAATCCGCCCGTGTTACTGCGCCTTCCACCAATACGACCGATTCTCTCATAAAAATCTGTTCCGTATCTCTCCTTGTTGGTTTTGGCAGCCATAAGCCCGCCTCTTTTTGTTCCAGCCATTTTCCACCTCCATTCTTAAATTTATTACCAAACATCCTGCTTTTGTTTGTGTTTGATTTAACTATAGTGCTTGCAATCCCCGAAAGCATTGGTCAAAACAAAGAATATTTGCGTTTATTTTTGTAGCTTTTTTATGAATACTAACCAAGTCAGTTTAAAAAATGCTGAAAATCAAAAAGGCACACTAAATAAATTTAATGTGCCTTCTCGTGTGTATTAGGCAATGTTCCCCGCCAGAATGACAGAGCATCTGTCGGGCTGGTGGCGACGATTGTTTGAAAAATTATAAGTTGGCACCGTCCTACTTTCCCAGAGCTTGATGACTCAAGTATCATCGGCGATGAGGCGCTTAACTTCTGTGTTCGGGATGGGAACAGGTGTACCCGCCTCTCAAAAGACGCCAACATATAATTTTTCAAACGAATTTCTTATCAGGACAGCCACCACCCGCCCGTACCAAACGGTACGTTCGGGCGGGGAACACTGCCTAATACACCACGCCCAACTTTCAAAGAAAGTTATTCGGGCATGCTTACATTTTGATGGTGCAAATTGAATTATTGTAAATCCAATCACTGATTACTGGTTAATCCAGCACATATTTCTGAGAAATTTTCTTTCGCTGAAAGCGCTCAAAAATATGTGCTGGAAAAACTATCATTAAGTCATTGATCTATTAGTACTCCTCAGCTGAATGCATTACCGCACTTACACCTAGAGCCTATCAACCTCATGGTCTATAAGGGATCTAATAACGAAACCTAATCTCGGAGTTGGCTTCGCGCTTATATGCTTTCAGCGCTTATCC
>JBBTZO010000038.1:0-2144 GCA_038061315.1 Patescibacteria group bacterium | reverse complement strand
TCCCCATCACCATCATTTTAGACCAATTTTTACCCCATTAGATTACGAAGAGCCTAAAAACTATTGACAAAATACGTTTCTGGTAGTATAATACTAAACATCCTGTTAATCTGTTTATGGGAGGTTGAGATGTCTTCTGGATTGTTTTGGTTTTTAGTTTTTGTGGCTGTGGCAATGTTTCTTGCTTCGCCGCTAGCGTTCTCCGATCGAGGCGCAAGGACGTCGGTTCTGGAGACTGGGATATCCGAGATCTCGGATGACGTGAACAATGCCAGTCGCAGGCGTGGCAAGGGCAACAGGCGCAACCGTCCCGGTCGGCAACGTCGTCCAGGCAGTATCAGACCCTTCTAGTAGGGGTCAACAGGTAAAAGATTTATAGAGATGGGGCCAACGGCCCCATCTCCCGCCCAGGCGGAGTTACATTTTATACAGTTTTTCACACAAGGAATGTATCTCCGCCTTTTGATTTTTATTGACTAATCTAGTTAAATTTAGTAAAATCTATAAGTGTTCAAAAATAATGTCATTCTGTTTGCCTGCCCGTTCCGAAGCTTTAGCGCAGGAAGGACCAGAATCATAATGAAATAGATTCCCGCCTCCGCGGGAATGACAACGAGGAATATGGCTCAAGAAAAAAATAAAAAATTTGCAATAATAAAAACCGGCGCGAAACAGTATAAAGTTTCTGAAGGTGACGTTTTTAATATTGAAAAAGTCGAAATAGAGGATGGTAAGGATATAAATCTTGAAGTACTTCTAGTTGCCGATGGTGACAAGGTAGAAGTCGGTCAGCCAAATGTAAAAGATTCTAAGGTAAAGGCAAAAGTTGTATCTCAAGAAAAAGCAGACAAGATAACAGTCTTTAAGTATAAGAAGAGGAAAAATTACAGGAAAAAGACGGGCCACAGACAGAAACTGACAAAGATTCAAATAGAAAAAATTAGCGCAAAATAAAACAATCTCAAAAAAGAGATTGTTTTTTTTGATTTTGTGTAAAAAATGGTAGAATATACTTATGGAAAACGGAGAGCGTAGAGATCCGACATTTGAATCAGCGGCTTATACCGAGGGACAGAAGAAGTCCGCAGTAGTTTTTGGTAGTGGCGACAGTGGCTCTGGTTTCGGAGGTAATGACACAGAAGAAATAGAATTCATGATACAACAACTTGAAACCCCTGCATATAAAGAAAAAGTTGATTTTGTGTTGGCCCTTTGTGACAGACGAAACTTAGGAGAAACAAAAAGTATTTATGATGAGGATTTTATAACCACTTTTCATCCAAAGTTTGGGGTAGTTGAGTCGGAAGATATGAGAGAATTAAAAAGAGTTTTATCAAGAAGAGAAAAAAAAGATATAGAAACTGAGAAAGTTCAGGAGTTTAGGAAGGCTACAGAAGTGGCGTTTTTAATCTTAGTCAAGTGTGGTCTGTTTGGTGAGAAAGTAAAATGCTCATCTACAAATCAGTTTGATGATAACTTACGGGGAACCGATAGTCAGCTTTGGTTTGAAACAGATAAAGGTGAGTTAGTCCGTTTTGGTGTTGATGTGACTACTGCAACAAGTGAGGCTACATTACGAGATAAGATTGGTAAAGATAAAACACCTAAATACTGGTCTACAGAGTTTAAAAAAGACGCCAGAGGTAAAAGGGTCTTAACCGGTCCAACCTTTGCACTTGGTTTTGGCCCAGTTGCATCGTGTTTTATGCTTGATTCGGCCTACAACCTACTTCAAGTAGAAGCTATTAAAGACCCGACAGAGAGAGCAGAGGCAAGAGAAACTATGCTCAAAGATTTGGCCTCACGGCCCGATAGATCTATTTTGCTTGAGGAAATGACTGCTCAAGTAACGGAATCATTGGAAGCCACAAGCAGAGAACTTGAGAGTGACAGTAGCGTAAAAAGCTTTTGGGAAGAAAGAATAAGAGTCTTGGAAAGTATTAATATGCAGGTTGATAGTGCCAAGAAACTAGGTATAAAAGGCTCTCCTAACTATGATGAGATTGATAGTTACTGGCTAAATAGCGGAATACCTAGTTACTTACTAGTAACTCGCGAGACTGAACTAGAAACACAAAAGGTTTTAAATAGGTCGAGGCATCGGACATTTAGGACACTAACATATTAAAATCTATTGTAGCATG
>JBBTZO010000037.1:0-2246 GCA_038061315.1 Patescibacteria group bacterium | reverse complement strand
GCTTGCCATGAAATCATGCCATATTGGGGCCGCGGCAATAGAACCGCCAGCCCTAGAGAGTGGTGTACCATCGTTGTTTCCAGACCATACGCCGGCAGCAAGGGATGGAGTATATCCCATAGTCCAAGCATCCTTATAGCTATCGGTTGTTCCTGTCTTTGCCGCTACGGGTCTACCCTTAAGCGTTAATGGCCCGCCCGCACCAAAAACATAGGCACGTGATGCATCATCAGATAAGATATTGCTCATAAGATATGCGACTTGCGCGTCTAGAACTCTTTTTCCGGGAGTGTCTTTGTACTCTTCAAGGGGTTTTTTCTTTGAATCTTCTATCTTTACAAACCATGTTGGATCTTTTTTTACCCCGCCGTTTGCAAACACACCATATGCGCCTGTCATATCAAGAAGCTTGACCTCTCCTGCACCAAGGACCAAAGAAAGACCATACTTTGAAGGGTCATTTAACGTTGTTATACCCATCGCATGAGCAGTGTTTAGGGTTTCTTTAATACTTGCAATGTAGAGCATTTTTACTGCCGGGATATTTCTAGACCCCTGAAGAGCAACTCTCATAGACATCGGTCCCTTGAAAGAACCGTCATAATTGTTTGGATTGTATCCGCCACCAAAGTCAGTTTTTAAGTCATAGACTGTGCTTCCGGGACCCCAGTTTTCACTTTTTATCGCTGTGGCATAGGCAAAGGGTTTAAATGATGAGCCGGGCTGCCTGTTCATGATTGAGACATTAACGTTACCGTCTATCTCTTCGTTGAAGAAGTCACGGCTTCCGACCATTGCTAATATCTGGCCCGTTTTTGGGTCCATAGCAACAAGCGAGGCATTTGAGGCGTTATAAGATTTTTTATTCTTATCAACATTTTTAGCAACGGCATCTTCGGCCATCTTTTGTTTTTCTAGATCAAGCGTAGTATAGACTTTTAATCCTCCCTCATTGACCATTTTTTCACCATATTTCTCAATCAGCTGCTCCTTCACATACATAACAAAGTGGGGTGCGGTGATATTGCCATAAACCTTTCCTGAAAATGCAAGAGGCTTTTTCTTTGCTTCCTCGGCTTGGTCTTTTGTAATGTATTTTTGGGTTGCCATCAGATCAAGCACCATATCTTTTCTCGCCATAAGTTCGTCTTTGTGTTGTCCATATGGAGAGTAGTAGGTTGGTGCATTTGGTAGGGCAGCTAAAACGGCTGACTCTTCTAGTGTCAGGTCTTTGGCGTCCTTATTGAAGTAAGTTTTGGCTGCTACCTGTATTCCGTAAGCATTTGAGCCATAGGGGATTTCGTTCAAATACATTTTTAAAATGTCCTCTTTAGAGTACATTTGCTCTATCATGACAGACAGCATGAACTCTTTAATCTTTCTGGAGTATGACTTCTCGTTTGTTAATATGGCATTTTTGACAAACTGCTGGGTTATGGTGCTTCCGCCCTGGCTCTTGTCTTTGCTTTTAATGTTGAAAATCATACTGCCAAAGATTCTCTTGAGATCAAATCCGTGATGTTTATAAAAGTTTTTATCCTCAACTGCCACTGCCGCGTCTTTTGCGCTCTGCGGAATGTCTTTCATGTCAACAAGGATGCGGTTTTTGTTGCCATGGACTTCGTATAGAATCTTCCCGTTTCTATCAAAGATTTGAGTAGACTGTTCTGACAGGCGACCGTTGATTTTGCTTGGTGAAGGAAGGTCTTTGGCATACCATGCAGCAAGTAAAATCATCAAACCGAAAAAGACTCCGGCAGCTATACCAATCTTTTTCCAGCCGGCTTTTGTGGTGAAAAGATCCCTTAAAAACTCCTTTGAGCCGGCTATAATGCCGTATTTTTTAAAGGGATTTACTTTTTTTGAGTTTCCGCGAGAATATTTATCTGTTGGCCGTCTTCTTTTTGAATATCTTCTTCTTGCCATTTTTCCCCTTGCTTGCCCCGCACTTTGAAATAGTGCGTGGGTCATTCCGGACTTGACCTGCCTAGCGTCAAGGCTGGTCCGGAATCTATATGAAATGTAAATGAAATTAAAATCACTTTCTTTAGTAGCGATTGAATTATAGCAAAAAAGAAAGTATAATTGAACAGGTTTTTATTGCTCTCAAGGGTCCGACCCACGGAGCACCGAGGGTCGGACCCTCTAACAAAAAGGAATCACAAAAATGGCAAAAGAAAAAGAAATTGATAATCTTCTGAATAGAAATGATGAAGAAGTAATTGTAAAGAAAGATTTAGAAAACC
>JBBTZO010000036.1:0-14265 GCA_038061315.1 Patescibacteria group bacterium | reverse complement strand
CCTTGAGCCGCTGCATCATCTTTTACGAGATTTGCAATGGGTTGTGATCCGGATAACCTTATGGCATTTTCGGATATTTCAGATGACCCCTGCTCAACGCTTTGCTGGGGTTGTTTTTGCTGTTCCGGAATCTGTCCTTGGGGAATATTATTATCTGGTAAAACCATCTTCTATCTCCTTGTTATAATTCTCTTTTATTCTACCAAAATATCAGGACTTACCCTAATTTTAACTTTTAATAATGAGCAGTTACCGGCGTACCAACATCAGCCCAAGCGTAGATAAAAGAGGCACCACTATCCGGCATATTGATACAACCATGAGAGCCTGGATACCCAAAACTACTTCTCCAGTATGCATCATGCATGGCATAACCACCGGGTCTAAACCAGGTTGCCCACTTTATAGGATAAAGATTATAGTATTCGCTCGTTCCTTCCATACCTTTCATTCTAATCCATGAGGACCTGCCGGAAACCAGACTTGTTCCTGTGGGAGTTGCATATCCGCTTTTTCCCGTTGTCACACGCCAAGAGCCTTTTTTTACCCCGCCTTTTTCATATGCTTCCAGTGTCTGAGTGGATAGATTGACATCAATATATTTATCCCAGTTTGCAACAATTATATACTCCTTCTTAGTTTGAGAATAAGCAACTTTCATAGGAATCGTCAGGGAAACGCTAGGATCAGACTGCAATTTTTGAGAAATTTGGCTACCCAAAAGCCCTTCGTCCATAACTAGTCCATTTGCTCCTTCTTGGGTTACAACCTCTTTAGATCCATTTTCAACTCTTACCTTTCTATCTATAGCATAAACATTGATATTTGCACCTATGGTTTTAAAATAGGCTGTCATTTTCGCCGGGTCTATCACCATCTGCCAAGGGGACGAATCATTTGCTCTTGTAAATGTCACCCATGAAACAAGAATGGCTTTTGTCGGAACGTATGTTTTACCCTGATACGTCAGAATAACATTTTTTGAGGTTATTTTATCGGCCTGTTCTGCCAGCTCTCGAGTTTTTTCATCAAGAATAGTTGGTGAGGCAACATCAGTCTGAATCTTTAAAGGAGCTGACTCAAAAGATGTTGATGCTACTAGTATTGAGTTTTTAAGTTCAGCAGTTTTTAGTTTTCTCCCAAATACAGCCGGAACAACTTGCATAGAAGTACCAGAGGTCGTAATCTGGGAATCCTTGGGAGCAATATTTATTTTGGCCTCAAGATCAGTTAGATATTTATTTAGTTTTTCTTCATTAACGGTGTAAGCCAAGTTCACATTATGTTTTTGAAATGAAAACTTCTTTGAACCAAGGCTTACCTCGTATTGAGAAAAAAATCTTTTGGCACGATTGAAGAAGTTAGTAAAAACACTCTCATCTCTACCATAGTTATATGCCGAGGCTAATATTTTTTCTTTATCATAGCTTATCCCAAGATCTGAGTATGTAGCTTCAAACTTCTGGTTTTCACCCTCAATATTAAGCTTATAACCTAATATTTTATCATCTACTAGTCTGCCTGCTTCTTCCCTTGTCTTACTACCAACATCAACACCAAAAGTGTTTACCCCACTATAAATCTTCCCTTCGTTATGGGTTTGGTAAAAATAAGAAACTAGTCCTGCAAGCATTATCGGTAAGAGAAGCAAAATAACAATAGAACCATGCCACGAAAACAGTCTTGGTCTTTTGAACTCAAGGAATTTAAACTTTTTACCGTCTTCTCTTTTATGTACAGTGTCTTCGGGTTTCTCGGCTTTTGGAATATTTTTTTTAGCCTTAGTAATATTCGATATTGGTTCTTCTTTTTTAGAGCTCGATGAATCTACCTTATTCTTTCCAAAAGAAAAGGGAGTTTTTCTCGTAATAGAATCAACAAAACTGTTTCTAGCTTCCTTCACCTCTCAAAATCCCTCCGAGAACATCTTTAGTTTTTTTAATAATTTCAAATTGATCATCATCCACCTCTTTATCGATAAGTGTTCTATCTTTGGCTTGATATATAAATCTAACGGAAACACTTTTTTTATTTTCGGGTAATCCCTTTCCACGATAAATTTCTATTACTTCTGCCTTTATCCTAATACCTGATTTTACTCTACTAATAATCTCATAAATACCAGCAACTGTCACCTTTTCTTCTACAACAAAAGTTAAGTCTCTTTCGGAGCCCGGAAACTTAGGAATACTATGAAATACACTATCCGTATCTAAACCTGAAAGTGTTGATAAGTCCAACTCAAAGAAACAGACTCCCTTTGATTTTATCTTAAACCTCTTTAACTCTTCATCATTTAAAATCACGAGACCGCCAATCTCTTTTTGACTAACAAAAATCCTGGCACTATCTTCTTTATCTTTCTTATATGCACTACTGTTTATGCCAAGTTTTTCAAAAAGAACATCTATAGTCCCTTTTACATACTTAAGGCTAGTCTCTTTCTCTCCCCCATATATCAGCCCACTCAGTTTTGGTGTCTCGTTCTTTTTAGAGTATACGTTAGCTATTTCGTATAATCCTTGTGTCTTTCCCGATTTGTAATCTTTATTTTTAGAAATAATTTCAAGCATAGAGCTAAGAAGGTCGGTTCTCATATACTCTTGTTCTTGGTTCAATGGATTTGCGATTGCGATCGGGTTAGTATCTTTCCTATATAAACTTGCCTTTTCCTTACTTGTAAATGAATATGAATAAACCTCAAAAAAACCGAGAGCAGTCATGACTTCTCTTATCTTTTTTGAAATCTCTATTGTTTCATTTTTTTCATACTCAGGCAGGGCACCCTTCGGTAAAGTACTTGGAATATTTTCATATCCATAAATACGAGCAACCTCTTCTAGTAGATCTGCTTCTACGGAAACATCTAAACGCCAGTGAGGTATCAGAAACTCTGCCTTCTCTTTATTCTTAGATATTGTCTGAAATCCTAAGCTCTCTAAAATACTGACTGCTTTACTTGCATCAATATCCTCACCAAGGAATGACTTGATGCGCTTAAAATCCAAAGGAATTTTTATGTCCTTGTCTTTTTTCTCTCCCTCGTCCACTGTACCAGCCAAAACTTCTCCGCCTGCAATCTCTGTCAAAAGCTGTGCCGCCCTATCCGCAGCTTGCTCCGTTACTGTAAGCGGTAATCCTTTTTCAAATCTTGTTTAACTTTCTGAACGAAGAGCTAGCTTCAAGGCCGTTTTCCGAACAGATATTGGACTAAAGTTTGCTGACTCTAAAACTATCGTTTTTGTCTTATCTGTCACTTCACTGTTTTTCCCACCCATAACTCCGGCTACTGCGATTGCTTTTTCTTTATCAGATATAACCAAGTCATTTGAATCTAGCTCCCGCACCGTTCCGTCAAGAGTTTCAATCTTCTCGCCTTTTACTGCTCTTCTGATAATAATTTTCCCGCCCGCAACTTTTTGCGCATCAAAAGCGTGCAGAGGTTGACCCATCTCAAGCATTACATAGTTTGTTACATCAACAACATTATTTATCGGTCTCACCCCAGAAGCAGCCAACTTATCTTGCATCCATTTTGGCGACGGCCCTATCTTTACATTTTTTATAACCCTTGCCACATATCTCCTGCAAAGATCTTTATCTTTTATTTCTACAGAAACCAGGTCAGAAGCCTTTTCTTTGCCTTCTTTAATTTTTACAACCGGCATTTCCATCTTCTGTCCGGTTATTACAGATACTTCTCCGGCAATTCCCAACATAGAAAGGCAATCACCGCGATTTGGTGTAAGCTCTGCTTCTAAAATATCCTTGTCTTTTTTTAAAACACTATCTAGACTAGCTCCCGCTGGAGCATCCGCTTCAAGGATCATAATACCAGAGTTATGCTCAGAAACACCAAGCTCCATTTCTGATCTAAACATACCTTCACTTGTCACACCTCGTAAATCCACTTTTTCGGCTTTTGTCCCATCGGGTAACTCTGTGCCAGCCAAAACAACTGGTACTTTCATTCCAACCCCTAAATTATGCGGACAACCAACCACAACTGTGATCGTTTTTGTCCCGATATTTACTTTTGTTACCTGCAGTCTATCCGCATTCGGATGAGAACTGACCTCCAAGATCTCACCAACAACAACCCCTGGATCAACACTGATGTTTGATAATATTTCATTCTCAGTTCCAGACATGGTCAACTTATCTGACAGCTCTTTTACCGAGATTTTTATATCAACATATTCTTTCAGCCAACTAATAGGTATTCTCATTAGAACTGCTCCAAAAATCTTAAGTCGTTCTCAAAAAACAATCTTGTATCATCAATGTCAAACTTCAACATGGTTATTCTGTCCACTCCCATGCCAAATGCAAATCCCTGATATTTTTTCGAATCTATGCCTACATTTTTTAATACATTTGGGTGAACCATACCAGCGCCAAGTATTTCAAGCCAACCGGAGTATTTGCACGAACGACAACCTTTACCACCACATATACCACAAGATACATCTACCTCTACCGAAGGTTCAGTAAAGGGAAAGTAGTGAGGACGAAACCTTACTTTCCTATCCTTACCAAAGATACCTTGAGCAAAAGCGGTTAATATCCCCTTCAAGTCAGCGAAAGTCACACGATCGTCTATCATCAAACCCTCCAGCTGATGAAACATTGGAGTGTGAGTTACGTCACTATCACGCCTATATGTTCTTCCCTGCGCAAGGACTCTGATTGGAGGCTTATGGTTCTCCATGTATCTTATTTGAACATTTGAAGTATGCGTTCTAAGTAGGTTATTTTCATCAAAATAAAACGAATCCTGGGTATCTCTAGCTGGATGTCCTTTGGGAAAGTTTAGAGCCTCAAAGTTATACCAGTCAGTCTCCATTTCGGGACCATCGGCAACAGAAAAACCAAGAGATTTACCGATCTCAAAAAGTTCTTCATATATTTGGGTAATGGGATGAGTATGTCCCAGATCAAATTTCATGCCCGGCTCAGTAAAATCTATTTTTACTCCACTTTGTTTTCCAGAAATATCACCTTCTTTTGCCCTAATACCAGACTCCACCTCACTTCTTAGTTTATTTAGAGCGGCTCCTTGTGCCTTTCTTTCGTCAACACTCAAGTTTCCTAATGACCTTAAGGAGCCATAGATAGCACTCTTTTTGCCAAGATACTTCACTTTTAAACTAGCCAAATCGTCTTTTGACTTGGCTTCTGAAAGATTTTTCTCAAACTGTTTTTTAATGCTTTGTATGTCCATTTTGATTTTACTTTTTTATTCTTTTCTGTCATTCCCGCGAAGGCGGGAATCTATTTATTTATATTTTGTCAATTCTGGATTCCCGCCTTCGCGGGAATGACAACGGGGTCATTAAAGTTTTCCTTTGAAAAACATATCAAACGATATAACACTTACTGCTAGTAGTGCTGCATCCCACCAGTTTAAAAGATCTGCAGCTCTTAAGATTAAAAGGACCGTGAAATATAGTGCCAAGAGTGTGCCCTGTCGAAATGCACTTTTTAAGTTCTGGTATAAAACCTCGTTGTTCGACATTCTTCTGCGCAGATAAAACCCTAGGATTGTTGCAACGCATATCAGTAGCAAAAACAAAACTATAAAAAAAGAACCATAACTTGCAGCACCCATTTCAGGACTAGTGAAGTTGAGAAGCAAAACAAGAGTGAGAGATAAAGCAAACACCCCAAAAGCCATCCCGTTTATGTATTTTCGCCAGACCATAAAATCCTTTTATTTATAATACCTAGAACAATTATAAGCATTTTTCATACTTGCTACAATAAGAAATTGAAGGGAATTTATATTCATGTTAAACTTTGAAATAAATGAGCTCAAAAAAACCATTTAAAGTAACGGGGACAAAGGTAGTTTATAAAAACGGGCTACTTAGTGTTTCGAGTGATGTAGTTGTTTACGAAAACGGACCAGCAAGGCAGTTCACAAAAGTTGTTATGAAGTCTGGTTCATCAATACTCGCCATCAACGATAAAGATGAGGTTTATCTAACAGAAGAGTTTAAATATGCAATAGATGAAGTTTCAACAGAGGCGGTGAGCGGGGGGATTGACGGAAAAGAAACTCCACTTGAGACTGCAAAAAGAGAACTGGAAGAAGAAGCAGGCCTCGTAGCAAAAGAATGGATTGAACTCGGTTTGGTGCATCCATTTACTTCCGCTATATCCTCCCCAAATTATATGTTTTTAGCAAGAAATCTTACCGAAACTGAACAAAAACTCGAAGACAGTGAGGTAATAAAAATAGTTAGAATCCCTTTCCGGGAAGCTGTCCAAAAGGTTATGTCAGGTGATATCAAGCATGCAGCTACTTGTACTCTAATCTTAAAAGCTGAGAAGTATCTCTCACTAAAAAAATAACAAACATATAGCGAGTCACAAGCAAGGGGGTTGCTAATGACTCATTACATATCTGCTAAATAAAGTGCTTAAGTTATCAAAATTATACCACGAAAAAGGCATTTGGCAAAGATTTTAGTCTTCTTGCGGCTTGTCTATTTGAAGAATATCAGAGTCAAGGGATTTTCCGGTAATCTTTGTCACATCTTTATCAATCTTCCCGAATTCTTTATAGGCCTGGTTGTACATCCCCACGGTCGTTCCTAGGTTTGAGCCAAGTTTTTGAAAATATGTTTCGTAAGAGTTAAGATGAGTGGCCAACTTGTGAATATTCCCGACAATATCTTTGATGGACTCTTCGATGTTTAGCGCTCTGAGTCCCTGAAGCACCGTTTGCAAATATGCGGCAAAAGAAGTTGGTGAAACTATTATTACTTTCTTTTCTTTGAAAGCATATTCTATCAAATCACGAGTATTTACTTTCAATGCCCCGACTTGATTCACAAGTAGGTCATAGTAGATGCCCTCCGACGGGATAAACATAAAAGCAAAGTCCATTGTTCCTTCTTTGGGCTTGATATACTTTGCTGTCTCATCAATTCTATTTTTTAAATCTTGTTTGAAAAGCTTCTCTAGTTGAATTTTTTTTGTCTCGTCCTTTTCTTTTAAGATTTTGTTGTAGTTCTCAAGCGAGAATTTCGAATCAATCGGTATAACTTTGTCTTTGATAAATATAGCCGCATCTACAATGTCACCATCTTTGAAAGAATACTGCATTTGGTATTGGTTTGGCTGAAACAAATTTTTCAGAAGCGTTTCTAGATAATATTCACCCAAAATACCCCTTTGTTTGGGATTTTTCAAGACATCCTCAAGCCCCTGGAGTTGCTCCGTAATACCAACTATTTGCGTATTTGTGTTTTCCAGTTTTGAGAGCTTCTCCGTCACATCCTGAATGATTTTTGTACTAGACTCAAACTGTTTATCCATTCTCTCGTGCAATCTATCCAGCCCATCATCTTTTTGGCCCACTGCCTCCAGTTTTTTATTAATTAAAACAGCTATCGCCACGAAACCGGCGACTATAAGCCCTGCTAATATTAAAACGACATTCGTATCCATAACCTTATAATAAGTTAATTAAAATCCCAAAACAAGTAGACAAACTAGAGATACTTTAAAACTCTATTCTCTAGTTTCGGTAATATTTTAAGTCCTAAAAAATAAACTATACCCCTAATAACTTTGATTTTTAACAAGGGAATTATTTTTTCCTGAGCTTTCTTTTTATCAACCCAGTCCAGTATTAAGTTTGTATCTTTCTTGACCTTTAAAATTTCGTCTGCTACTTGTATTGCCGAGGCGAGAGCCGAATACATACCTTTCCCAGTAAAACCTGAAGCAAGACCAGCCGCATCACCAATCAAGTAAATATTATCAAAATGATATCCACGATAGTCATAGTTGATTATAGACATCTCCAGTTTAGCATTATCAATATTTAAATCTTTCTCTTTTAACCAATTTTCAAAATTTTCTTTAAGCTTTTTAGGAGAAACTGCATCCGTATCACTACCGCATCCTATTGAAGTAAATTTTTTATTTGGAAATATCCAAGCATAACCAGCACCAAACCTATTATCCCCGAGAAATAATTCAAATTCTTTATAAACTCTAGGAACAATATACTGAATCGCAAACTCTATCTTTTTGGTCGGTAGATTTAAATATTTTCTAACAATAGAGTTTGATCCATCAGCTCCTATCAGGTAAGAGTATTCAATTTTTTTATCGTTCACAATAATGTAATCTTTATTTATTTTTTGAACAAAATAATCAAGAAAAATTTCAATATTACTATATTTTTTTATACTATTTAGAGTACTTTCGAGAAATTCTTTTCTATCTATTGACGAAACAAATCCAACTTTACCAGGAAAGGAAATTGTTTTATTTTTATAATGCAAGAGTGCTCTCTGATAAGGAAAATTTAGATAATTATCGGGTATAAAATCGATATCATTAATAGTAACCCCATGAGCACATACTTTTTCGCCCACTTCCTTACTTTTATCTAAAATTAGGATTTTTAGATTCTTATTACCAAAACTCTTTGCAGCCTCAAGCCCAGCTATACTTGCCCCAATAATAATTATGTCGTAACTTTTTTTAATCATAATAAATATTTAAAACTGGTCGGGGTGAGAAGACTCGAACTTCCGACCTCAGCGTCCCGAACGCTGCGCGCTACCAACTGCGCTACACCCCGATGTATTAATTTTCAATTTTCAAAATCCAATTTTCAATCAATAATCAATTTACAAGGAATAATTATATATCAAATCCAATTTTCTCAAAATAATTTTTCTCCTCACTAACCGTGGTTTTTTCTCCATGTCCGGGAAAAACCTTTATCTTCTCATCTAGTTTTAATAACCTTCCTAAGCTTTTTCCCATTTCCTCATCACTCCCGCCCGGTAAATCGGTCCTTCCGTGGGTGTGCTGAAATAGTGTATCTCCGGAAAATAGATTATCCCCAATTAAATATGAAACGCTTCCAATGGTGTGCCCCGGTGTTTCAATAACCTGAATTGCCTCCTTTCCCATGCATAGGGTGCGACTCTCTGCAGAAACTATAATATCTGGCTTTATTTCTGGGATCTGACCCCTAATCTGCAAATTTAGGTCCGTAATGTCCTTATCTTTTTCCCCAATCGCAACCTCGAATCCGTATTTTTCCTTTAGTTCATTAACAGCCATCACGTGATCAAAGTGCCCGTGAGTAAGTAAAATATATTTTGGAATGATTCGCAGGTCTGGATTCCCGCCTGCGCGGGAATGACAGAGAGGGGTGTTTTCAATTTCAGAAATAATTTTACCAGGTTCATCTCCCGGGTCAATAACTGCTAATTCATTATTTAATATTAATAAATAACAGTTCGTCTCCACAGGTCCGACAACGATTCTTTTTATATCCATTTGATAAGTACTCTTTTTCTGCGCCTTCGTGGGCGACTTGATGGCATCTTTTCTTTTAAGTATTCGGGCCATTCAACCTTTAGCCACTTTTTCTGCATTGCTAACTCCTTAGTAAAGCCCCTTGCTTTCATTTCTTTCGTCACAACTCCACCATAGTGCGGGTGAGGATGTCTTTGTTCTAAGGGAGAGCTAAAGCCGTGGGCGTAATGACACATCTCATGAGCAATGGTCGTGGTTACTACATACTCTGGGATAGTTAAGTCCTTAAAAAGACCATTAATCGTTATGATGGTTTTCCGATTTTTATTGAGCAAGTCAAGACGCGTCTTTGTTTCCTGTTTTATAGAACCTAAACGTTGCCTAGCTTTCCTACCAAACTTAATAACCACATCATTGTTCTGTGGGATATCGCTAAAGTGCCCATCCCATATCTCATCTAGTTTTTGAAAAAGCCATTTATCATCACGCATATCTAAAGTATATCAGATATTTATTATTTGTTCCGTACGGAACTTACTTTTTTGAAAAAATTTTCTGGCGATTTAAAAAATTCCTTTTCAAAATGTTCATCAATATACTTTTCAGTTTTACCATAGTAATCATTCCACCAACTATAATTCAAAAATTCAAATGACTTACTATTTAAAATAAGATCAACAGTTCTTTCCTTTTCTAACTGCAAAAGTTTATACTTTAAAATATTTTTTTCTATCATCAAGTGACATATTTCATGTAAAACGACTTTGCTTTGGGGTTTGTGTTTATTTATGATATTAATAATAATCTTATTTGGTAACCAATAAGAACCACCTGTGCCATATTTTGTTAGAATGACCTCAAAATCAGTGCAAATATTTTCACCGAATAATTCTTTTAGTGCTTGGGTATATTGTACATCTACTGGTAAATAGTCTTTATTTATTTGCTTAGCAACTTTTGCGTAATCTTCTATGTGATACTCTTCTTCTATACATTGACGAATATATGTGTCTGAGTCATTTTTATAGTTGAATTTCTTGGGTAATAAAAATTCATAACCATGTTCATTAAACCAGGACATTTTACTAAGCGTATTTTTAATCCTCTCCGCTTCTAAATCCTTGTTATATTTTATATTTAGAGACATTTATTCACCCAAACAAGCTTTTGCGAAGCCGAGAAAAAGTGGGTGTGGATAGTCCGGACGAGACTTATACTCCGGATGAAACTGAGAGGCCACATAATATTTATGTTTAGGAATTTCTACGATTTCTACTAGATGATGATCTGGCGATAGCCCGGCCAGGAGCATTCCTGCCTCCGTAAACTCTTCACGATAGTCATTGTTAAACTCATATCTATGTCTATGACGCTCTGAAATCTTATCTTTTCCATAGAGTTTATAAGACCGGGATTTTTTATCTAGGACACATGGATATGCCCCAAGTCGCATGGTTGCGCCATAGTTATCATCAGCCATATTTTTCCTCTGCTCAGGCATGATATGTATTACTTGCTTTTTAGAGTTCTGGTCAAACTCGCCACTTGTTGCTGAAGGCCAAGCCATGACGTTTCTTGCAAACTCTATAACCGATATTTGCATACCCAAACAAAGACCAAGATAAGGAATGTTGTTCTCGCGTGCATACTTTGCCGCCATTATTTTTCCTTCTGTTCCTCTGTTACCAAAACCTCCCGGAATAACTATGCCACAAAGATTTTCGAGCATTTTTGTTCCTTTTTTCTCTATTTCCTCGCTATCTATCCAAACTATTTTGACGTTTTTTTGATTTGACCAAAAAGCAGACTTTAAAGCCTCTGAAACGCTTTTATAGGTATCTTCATTACTTAAATATTTTGCTATTAAACCAACCGTAATCGTACCTTTTGACTTGGCGATATTCTTCTGCATTTTTTCCCAGCCATTTTTCTTTGGTCTAATGCTCTTTAAACCGAGTTTCTTGGAAATAAAGTCACCAAGGCCTGCTTTTTCCAGATTTGTAGGAACATCATAGACTCTTTTGACATAAGGGAGAGAAATAACCGCTTCTTCTTCCACGTCTGCAGAAAGAGCTATTTTTTTCAAGTGTCCCTTCTCGATAGCCCTATCGTGTCTCACTCCAATAATATCGGGGTGTATCCCCAAAGCTAAAAGATCACGAACACTTGACTGCGCTGGTTTAGTTTTCATTTCTTTAGAAGCCTCTAAATACGGTACATATACCAGGTGAGCATAAAGAACATTTTCTGCTCCAACCTTTCTCTTTAGTTGCCGGATTGCTTCTATAAAGTGAACTGCCTCCATATCTCCGATAGTTCCTCCGACTTCGGCAATATGGACATCAAACCCTTGAGAAGCTTCCATGACAAAATCCTGAATTTTATCGGTCAAATGAGGTATAACTTGTACGGTTTTGCCCAGATACCTACCCCTTCTCTCATCCTCAAAAACAGCAGAGTAAATCTGTCCGCTCATTACTGAGCTTCTTTTGGTAAGACTTTGGTTTATAAATCTTTCATAGTGACCCAAGTCGAGGTCAGTTTCAGCACCATCATCAGTCACAAAACACTCACCATGTTCGCCGGGGTTTAAAGTCCCCGCATCAAAGTTGAGATATGGATCTAATTTTTGTATATTAACAGAAAAGCCACGGTTCTTTAAAATGTTTCCAACCGAGGCTGCAAAAATCCCCTTGCCGATACCCGACAAAACTCCACCCGTAACAAATATATACTTGGTCTGTTTTTTTCTTAACAAATAAAACCCCACCGCTTAAAATAGTACGTCCATCTCTTTCTTTTCCGCCAATATTTTACTCCTCTAAAAATCTTTTGGCAAGGAATTTTTTATTTTAGACAAAAGGGAAGCCCGCAGGCTTCCCATAATTTCATAGGTTGCCTCCGGGCTGTTTTTTTAGAAGTCCTCCGGCAGAATATGGTCCTTTTGCAGGGCCGTGATAAATCTGTCTGCCATCTCTTCCATGTTCTTCTTCTGCATCTCATCCAGATCTTTACTGACCTGCTCCCGACCAATCCGGGCGTTCTTGAGCAGTTCACGAACCGTTTCGCAATCTACCGTGAGTTCACGCTTACAGAGGCAGCCAGGACAGAGCATTAGCACTCTCCACTCCTTGTCATTTATCTGGTATCTTTCAACAGGATAAGCGAACTTTGAACCACAAACCAAACAAATTTGCAGCTCTTCTGCTCTCTTTTTTGTGTTTGTGTCTGTACTCATGACAACCTCCTAATATTTGTATTTAAACTAGGTGGTTTAAGGTAGCGGTCGTGGTTTACAGAAGTAGAAATTTACAGGTTCTCCGTTTTAAAAACGGTTATATTTTCGCACTTTGCGATACATATATTATAACATAAGTGTCAAGGCTTTGCAAAAAAACTACAGGTCTTTTGTCATATACTCACCCTCTAGTTTATAGCCCATTTTCTTATAATAATCACGCACACCGACACCTGCTATTATGGCGATTTTTTTATAACCGTTTTCCTTGGCGATTTTTTCTGCTTCTAAAATTAATTTTTTTCCTAATCCTTTGTGTTGGGTGTCACCCTTTTTGCCAATCCTTATCTGTTGACCATATGTATGAAGTTCGCGTATCAGTGCACAACCCTTTATTTCCGAAATAAAAACATCTTTTGTTAATCTTAAACGCAAAAGAGAATACAAGGTCGTCCTATCATCCGACTCATAACTAAGAAATATCTCCCTTCCCTTACTCGCCTCATATTCCTCTTTGAAAAGCTGAATGCTATCGTTTTTGGCTAGGTTTAGTCCGCTTTCACGACACCTTATGCATTTACACTTTAAGTCTTCTTCCGCCAGCCTTTTTTGTGCATTTTGCCTTAAGTTAGAAACTTTACTCCCCGCCTCAATGTCAGAGGAGGGAATATCACGAATAAGTCTCATTATCCGTACATGATAAGGCACGGTTTTCTTTATTTCACAGATTAAATCTTCTAACTCTTTGTCTGAATAGGGCTTATATTTACCCGCTCTCCACAAAGCATAAAGATCAGAACCTTTTGTTACCATACAGGGATAGATTTTTATATAATCAGGCTGAAATCTCTGGCCGGTAAAAATTACTTTAAACATCTCTAAGTCTTTTTTGAGATTAGAACCCGGCAGATTTGGCATCATATGATAACAAACCTTAAGTCCCGCATTTTTAAGCAGTTTCGTGGCCTCAATAGTTCTCTGAACCTTGTGACCTCTCTTGTTATATTTCAAGACATCATCAAAAACGCTTTGTACTCCTAGCTCAACCCTTGTTGCACCAAGATATCTCATATGCTCAACTTCTTCTTCTGAGATATAGTCTGGTCTTGTCTCTAACGTTAAACCGACACAACGATGTTTTGCTGTTTCATTTTTCTTTTTTGCTCCATCTAGGTCTTTACTATTGGTTTTATTTAAAGCATCAAAGCATCTTTTGATGTACTCTTCCTGATAATCTCTCGGCAAAGCAGAAAAAGTACCGCCGATGACAATAAGTTCAATCTTATCTGTAGGATGGCCTTCCAACTCCAGTGCACTCAAGCGAGCCTCAACCTGTCGATATGGATTATATTCACAAAGTATTGCCCGCATCACTGCCGGTTCACTCGCAAGATAGCTCTTCGGCACATCTTTTTGGGATGGACAATATAGACATTTCCCCGGACACGGGGCTGGTTTAGTCAAAACAGTAATAACGGCGACACCCGAAAGAGATCGCATCTTTTTAGTGACTAATATCTTTTCTAGCTGTTTACTGGGCTCAAGTTTCCCATCTTGGACCATACTTTTATAAACTTTCCTCAGCTCAATATTGGATGGGAACTTTGCCTGCTTTCCCCCCCTGAAAACCTCTTTGGTTAAAGACAAAAAATCCTCCTCAGTGGAGATATTTTTAGAGATAGCTTCATTTATTATTTTTTCCAAAAGACTATTCATTGTTTATTCTCTCTTCT
>JBBTZO010000035.1:0-13904 GCA_038061315.1 Patescibacteria group bacterium | reverse complement strand
TCTTCTGCAGGTGTTTCTTCTGTTTCTTCTTTAGCGGCTTCTTCACCACCTTCAGTTGTTTCAGTTTCTGCTTCGTCTTTATCGTCGCCATCATTGTCATCTGCAACAACATCGTCTCCGCCTACTACTGCATCTTCTTCTACTTCTTCTCCATCAGGATCAATTACATTCAATAATTCTTCTGTCATGTTTCCTCCTTCTTACCCTCCCTGATTTTACAACCCAGGAGTGGTTAATTAATTTATTATTTACCTATCAATAATATAGAAATAGGAAGACCTTGGCAATAGTATTTTTGACAAAATAAAAAATTAAAATTTAGTAAATCAACTTTGAGTCGCCTTTGATATCTACTGATTCTTGGGGTTTAACAAAAAAATAGTCGTGAGTACCAGATAAGCGATTAGGGCAACACTGGAATATACATATATTAAGTTGTCTCCCTCTTGTGTAATAAAGCATGCTGTCCCGAGGCCTATCAATACTACCGAATATAGCAGTCTCAGATAAGCAGTGGTGATATATCTCTTAATTATAGAAAATGGTGACATAGAATAACTAAAGAGAGAGACCATAACCACTACAAATACGGCAACCCTCAAGAGAATATCACCCGTTATGGCACTTATAACCAGTGGCATAGAGATAACTAAGAGATAAATACCCAAAAACTCACTTATCGCGTTGCCGGCGTTTGCATGTTTGTTGGCACCATCCCTGTTGCCTGACCTTATCTCCCCGGAAGCATTGGCAAAAATAAGATTGGTAAACAAAAATGATAGAGTACTAATAACAAGAAAAAACGTCGGTATTCTGACAGAGTTATTAAAGGAACTATATGAGGAAATAAGAAACCCTGTAAAAAAAGTTGCAACGGCCAACATAAAGGAGGTCACACTCACATCGATTTTTATTTCACCGTTAGTATAGTCTGGTTTTTTCTTAGAAGTCATATTTTTATTATATATAAAAAACTTATATTTGGAAATATCTTATAAATACAATTCTTCGACTGCGCTCAGGACATTCGCCTCTAGTATACAAATTTGGTCGTAGACCATGAGCCGATGATTTAACTGTATTGGTCGTAGACCATGAGCGAACGAAGTGAGTCGAATGGTGGAGCTTGGTTGAAGAAGTCTAGAACTTTTATATTAACTCACATCTTATTCTAAGTTTTTAATTAAAACCCAATAATTTTAATGTTGGTACCAAAAAAATAATCAGGCCTATGGCAATTGCGAAAATCACCGAAACAAGAACACTTGCCGCTAGGATATCTTTGATTACGCCTATCGTTCCATTTTGCTCCCGCTCCCTTTCATCTAGATAAATTTCAAAAGCAGTATTTAGAACCTCAAGAGAAAGTACCTGAGACATAGCTAGCAGTAGCAAAGCAAACTCCACTCCTCCAATATGGAGAAAGAAACCATAAAAAATAACAACCAAAGTCAAAACAAGTTGAATTTTAATATTTTGCTCTCTCTCAAAAACTTCCTTCATACCTTTGACGGCATAAGCAAAACTTTTTTTGAGCCTACGAAAATCTTTTTTCAAATTACTTTTGTGTTCAGACATAATTTAATTATATCATATATTCGAACTTGTATTTTCTCTAATAAAAATAATACCTATACAAAGGTATTATTTACTGGCTAGGAGTTATGAGCGTAGTCGAGTAATGGAGCTTAGTTGAAGAAGTCTGGAACTTTTGTGCGTTTTTGAGATTGGATTGTACAATACAAAACTAATATCTTTAGTATAAAATGCTTCAGGGGCGTTGCGGTACTCGACCACAGCGCCCCTTATGGGTAATTTTAGGGATGCTTGCGCATTCTCCACCCTTATTACCTAGAAGATAGGCCAGTCATAAAGACCAACCCAACCACCGGCGCCCTTGTTCTCAAAGTGTGATGCCTTTACGATGCCAGGAATGATTACGTCCGTCAAGTCCTGGGCATACTTGCGACGACCGTACTGCCAGGTCTTGACCTCGACTCCACTGAGACCGTCTGGAGTGACCAGTCTCATAATGTGAACGCCGTGACCATCAAGATATTCCTCGGGAACACCGAGAACAGCCATCGCAACCTTGGGGTCGCGAACATGGACCATTTCGGCCATATTCGCCCCAGACCTGGTCACAGACTCGTAGAGGTCAGTAGCGGTAGCAGGTGTGCTGTCGCCTTTCTTCTCTTGATGGCCTTCGACCATCGTACCTTTCATGCCCGCGAAAGCCTGAGGATATCCCTTGGGCAGATTGCGGAAGGCGGTCAGAGCCCCTGCGACGTGGTTTGCTCCGTTAGGAACCCGAACGACCAGAACGGGAGGCTTCTTATTTTCCAAGGTCTGGCGTATCTGTTCCTCGTTTTTCGGGTCTGCTCGACCCTCGGATCCCATCAGGATGATAGGAACACCAAAAGCGCAGTACTGCGCAACGACAACGGACTGTAGTTGCTTCGAACAGTCCACAATGACAGCAGGTTCGCCCACTTCGCGAGCATTGTTTAGAAACTGGTTGACACTATCTCGAAATCCCGCCCAGTAATCATTGTTGAAAACCTCGATACCACTGACTCCATCAATGCGCTCACGTCGAGACGACCGTCCAAATGAGAACCTGGCAAGAACACGCTCTGGATGTGAACCAACGACCTCTGCAACTTGACGACCAAGGTCGCCCAAACCAGCAACTATCACATGCGTTTTCACAAGCAACACCTCCCTCCTATGTACTGCACTGGAGATAGTACAGTAGTTTTTTATGGAACATCAATCTCCCAACGGGAAATGACATTATATTATATCTTAAAATAAGATAAAAAGCAATATATACCACCGTTCTAAATAAAAATAATACCCATACAAAGGTATTATAATTCTTTAAGAAGTTTTACATTTCCTGATATCAGAGCTTCTTTTTTAGCTCTAGACCATTTTTTGAGTTGTTTCTCGCGTGTCATTGCTTTTTTCCTTGATGGAAACTCTTCGATATGAACTATCTCAAAAGGACCTTTATTTTGAGATGTAAACTTTGCCGCAACTCCCCACTCGTGATAACTCTGGCGCTTTAAAACATTGTTAGTTTGCCCAATATATAACTTATTGCTCTTAGACCTTAAAATATAAATATAAAACATTTTGCCCTTCGATTCGTTACTATTAATATAGTAACTCACTCAGGACATTCGACTCTAGTATACAAATTTGGTCGCAGACCATGAGCGAACGAAGTGAGTCGAAATATATGAATTCGGCCCTTCGACTAACGCTCAGGACATTCGACTCTTCTTCTTGTTGATTGATTATAGGATAAACTAAATAGAAAGGTGGTCGCAGACCATGAGCGAGGAATGAAAATGACGAGTCGAATGGTGGAGCTGGCGGGACTCGAACCCGCGTCCGAAAGTTAAAACCGTACAACTTTAGCAAGTTTAGACCTAATTGTTCAGTTCGGAAACCTGGTATAAATCAGGACAAAAACCGGATTTCCTAGCCCGATAAGTCTTATTTGTCATTTATCGGTGTGGTGACAAGGCATCTCGAGAGTATGACATCTTGACCTTCAAGCTCGAGAACTCAAAGGAAGATGGCTGAAGTATTTAAGCTACAGCTGGTGCAAAGACGTTCACGCTGAAAGCGCTAGCGACTCTGCTTGCAAATGTTTTAGCACTTGTCTTTTAGTTGTCTGAATAACGCGAGGCAACCACCGCGACTTACGATATACGATTTCAATGATCTTCCGTCGAAGCCAAAACAGCCCCCTATGGATAAGGTTCCAAGAAACAAGGAACAATGATCAATCAATATTCAATTATCAAATTTCAATTTCAGAAACAGAAGTTTAGCACAAAATATGGCATTTTTCAATCATAAACTTTTATTTAATCTCAGTTCTTGTATAATATTTGAGGAGGGAATACTTTAAATGAAGAAAAGCGAAATACGCAAACACTACTTTCAAGATAAATACGTCATTATCTCGCCTAAAAGAGGCCAACGTCCTCATATCACAAAGATTTGCAAGGATGATGCAACAAAAAAAGAATGCTTTATGTGCCCTGATGGCAAAGTAAAGATTATTTATGAACTCCCCAACCTTCGTGGCGGGTGGCTTGTTAGAGTTATAAAAAACATTTACCCCGCGCTTTCGCTAGATAACAAATACGCATATGGCAAACAAGAAGTCATTATTGAAACTCCGGACCATAACAAGGAAATTCATGAACTCTCCATAGAACACATTAAAAAAATATTGGACGTCTACTCTGAAAGGTATGAGTCTTTAAGGAAGCTAGACAAAATTCGTTATGTTTTGGTATTTAAAAATGAAGGTGGTAAGGCCGGTGAAAGCATAGATCATGCACACTCTCAAGTTATTGCTCTCCCCATGATACCTCCACTTATAAAAGAAGAGATTAATGCCATCGATGACTACACAATGGAACATCAGAGCTGTCCCTACTGCGATATTATAAAAAATGAAAAAAAGTCTCCGCGAGTTGCTTGGGAAGACAAACACATATTTGCGCTTTGTCCTTTTGCTTCAGAGTCTCCATACGGCATTTGGTTTATTCCTAAAAGACACGTTTCAAGTTTGCATGACATAAACCAAGAAGAGAAACATTCTTTAGCCGAGGCTATGAAATGTATTCTCGGAAAAGTTGAGTCACTGGGTTTAAGTTATAACTATTTTTTTCATAATAGCATAGACGACTGCGGACACCACATGATACTGAAACTCACACCGAGGGCAAACATCTGGGCCGGGCTCGAACTTGGAACGGGAGTAGTCATTAACTCTATACCACCCGAAGATGCTGCTAAATTCTACAAGGAAAAAGGAGTATCAAAAGTCAAAAAAGATATGACAGGAAAATAATAAATAATTATCAAATTTCAAAAATCAATAATCAAAAAGAAGATGCGCGTTCTATCGCGCATCTTCTTTTTTTGTTTTTGTTTTTTTTATAGATTAGTCCTATTTCTTTGGAAAAGCCTTTTTGACGGCATTAATAACGTCAGTAGCTGCATCTTTTCCTCCAAGACCGAAGGAAAGACCACCAGCTATGGCAATAAGTGCAACTACGCCCATAAACAATGTGTTTATTAGGTCTGTTGCTATACCAAGCTGCTGCAAAGCTGCTAGAAAAGCAAAGATAATAATAGACCACCTAGCAATATCAGATAGAATCTCACTAGCTCTCACTCCGATAGAGTTAGCCGTAGCTTTTACAACCCTTGAAGCAAGATCTGCCACAACTACGCCGATAAAAAGTACAACGACAGCCCTAGTAACATCTGCAAGTACAAATGTTAGCAGTTGTTTCAAAATGTCATTAGCTCCTGAGAGTTGAGCTACATCAAGTGCAACAACAAGGAATGTCAAAAGTATAACCCACTTAGCGATATCACCAAGCAGTTCAACAACTTCTACATCCTTTGTTATAACCTTATTAAGACCAGCTGCATCAGTATATTTTTTGATTTGCAAAAAGCTTAGACCTTTAACGATTACAGTTTTTACAGCCCAAGCAACTATAATACCGACAAGCATGACGAGAACAGCAGCAATAAGATCCGGGATATAAGCAACAACACCGGACAGAGTATCTCTGACTGCGTCAGTAACTGAAGTTACAGTATCTCCAATCATTTTTCTTCACCCCCTTTCCTTTTTTAGAGGTTAAACTCTTCAAACACCCTCCACTCCGAAACACTTCGGATTCTGCCCCAAATACTCAGGGTAAGCCTCATTAGGGTAAAAGTACCACAATAGTTTTACACCTGTCAATGGCGAAAATGATGGATTTGTGGGAATCGCTAGAAGCGTAGAAAATGAAAAAACTTAGGATTAAATCTGTTCTTCCTGGCATGATTTTTTGAAAGCGAGGATAAGGCGAGTGAAGACTTTAAAAAGAATTTTGTTTGAGTGAAACGAGTTAATTTTTTTAAACTTGAATGAGTTGCAATCCGACACTTTCAAAAAATCGTTAGCTAGTAGTTTTTGCATACTTTTTGCTATCAAAAAGTAGATAAATAAGTGGCTACGAAGTAGTGAGGTCGAAAAGAGATCCTTCGTCCCGACAAGTCAGGACTCAAGGATGACGAGAAAATAGATCCCTCCTTATATTTAAATAACAAAGAGCAACCTTCATAAGAAGGTTGCTCTTTGTTATCGTCATAACCCTACATATTTTTTGCAAAAAACAGACTTGCGTTTTCCGCCATGCCGAGCGGTGACAACCTTAGTTAAAAAATTTTTGTCTGGTCTCCCGGCCTCAGCCAAAGATAAACGTTAGACATGTAGTATTTTTAGAGGTTGCACGTAACCGTACATGGCAGAACGCGCAAAGCTGTTTTTCAATGTGCCCAAATCTCCCTGCTGGGAAACCTATAATATGATAACGAGGTATCCTTTGCATTGTAATATTTGACAAAAATTTGGACAATTTATGAGAATATTTTGGAAAAACTTTGAGGTCTAGTTAACACTTACTGTAGCGTCCTGATCCGAGTTAACCATGAGTCCAAGTTTTATTTGTAGCGCATCATGAAAAACGGCAGGATTTAGGCCAATGAGTTCTCTCACTTTATTCAAACGATAAATCAAAGTATTTCTATGAAGATGCAGTTTTTTTGATGCTTTAGTCAGGTTCATACCGCACTCCAAAAAAATACGTGTAGTTTTTAAAAGGTCTTTGTCTAAATACAAATCTCTCAAAACTTGAAACGATAGTTCGTTTGCCCTTGTTCTCGTTACTTCACCTAAAAGTCCAACAAACATTGCAACATCTAGTATATGATAGACTTTTTTCTGCGGGATAACTTTCTCTCCTAGCTTTAGGGCTATATTTGCATCCTCGTATGACTTTCTAAGACCCGAGAGCCCGGGATAATACTGTCCCACAGAAACAGAAGCTCTGCCGGGAAATCTTTTATTTAATGTTTTATAAATATGTTTTCCGCTATCTTTCAAAACCTGATATGAGTTTAGGGTGTTTATATTTTCCTCTCGTATTTCTTTCAGCATTACAAACTTCCCTTCACCAATATAAACTATACAGCTTTGCACCTCTCTCTCAAGGGCACAAAGCAAGTTTTCCTCTATTTCTTTGAGATAATCTAGAAACTTTATTCTGGTAACTTCTATAGGTAGTTTTTTGTGTTTTTCTATATGATTATTATACAAGCCATCTATTTTAAGTATCATAACCGCATATTTAAATCGAAGATTTACACCGATGATATCACCTTGCTCTATCGCCTCTTCAGTTGTTTTAATCTTTGTTCCGGTTAAAACCTCTTTTATAAAGTCACTCCGAAGATCGTTTGCTATATGAATATTTTTAACGAGAAACTCTTCATATAAAAGTACCTCAACGAGACCTTTGGCGAGGTTCGCAAACTCCTGCGCTTCATCTTTCTTTGTATCTCCGGCACAAACCGCTCCGACAACTTTACCATCATAGTTTATTGGAGCACAAGAAAAATGCTTACCTTCTCTTTTTTCTATTACCTCACCACCTTCCTGTATAGCCTTTAACGCACTCAGGTTAACACTAGAAGAGACGACGTTTAAAGGAATGCCGTTTCCATCATAAAGATAAACACCCCTACCTAAAACCTTTTCTATCTTTTTAGCTAAATCTTTTCCTAACTCTTGTGTTATATTCATAAATATCTCCTTGAGATGTTCTTCGGTAGTTATTCAATTGTTATTCAATGATATGAATTTATTCTTTGGCTTAAGGCAACTGAATATTCACTGTAGAACTATAGAATAACCATATAATTACTCATCTTTAGTGTACTAATTCTTTAAAAAGCATGGAAAGCTTTATCTGAACTGCATCATCAAACAGCCGTGGGTCAAGCTTTAAGTTCTCTGTTATCTTATCTAGACGATATACCAGAGTATTTCTATGAATTTTCAGTTTCTTTGCCGTTTGGGTCAGGCTCATATCATTATCAAAAAAGACATTGAGCGTATTTTTTAGTTCTTCATTTGAAAATCCTTCAAAAATATTCTTAGGAAAGTCCAAGCCTTTTCCGCTGTTTATAAGAGGGGCCACAACACCAAAACTGTCAAAGCTGTACACCTTATCCTGCCCCCAAACCTTCTCACCGAAGTTCATCGCGACGAGAGACTCCTCGTATGACTCTTTGAGACCCAAAACTCCTGAATAATATTTACCAACACCGATAGTTACATTGCCCCGAAATTCACTCTTTAAGATTCCCTGAAAAGAGTTTAGTGTTTTTAAGAGATGCTTGAAGTTTGCTTTTATATCCTCTTCGGCACCCAAATCTTTCATTATTACAAATCTACTACCACCAATATAAGTGATAATATTGTTCTTATTTCTTGTATAAAAAGAAGTTGTTGAGTAGGTTATAGACCGTCTTATCTTAGCCCAAAAAGAGTCTTTTTCGTTACAACTTAGGTTTTCACTATATAGTGTGTTTTTAATTTCACCGCCTAGATCAATCAAAAGAACCGCTCGCGGAACTTTCAAGTCAAAACCATAAACACGAGCCTCCGCTACCGTCTCACTCTCGTCATATTTATCTCTATGAAGAAGGTCATATACAAACTTGTTTATTTTCCTATCTTCTGTGGTGATATTTTCAAGTATCCTGTTTTGATGCAGTATTAACTCCGCCATTGACTTTAAAATATCTCCTTCATCTGAGACTACATGGGGAGCTGCATCCATAAAAATATAGCCAACCTTCTCACCTTCTACTGTCAGTGAAATAGATTTTTTAGAATGTTTAACATCTATATGACTAGAACTATATTTGAAGTTTTCACTTTTAGCCAAAACGTCTCCAGCCAAGTCTAAAATAGCGATAGGGTTTTTGGTAATCCCCGAAACTCTTTTAACAAGCTCGTTTGAAAGAGTGTTGGTCAACATTTGTAAATCCTGCTACTTTAAGATTTTCTATTTGTGAAAACATCCAAAAGGATTCTTATCCTAACACCGGTTTTCCCCATTGTCAAGATTTTTGTTGCATTCCTACAAAACACGAATATTGATTTTGGAATGGCCCCACCCTGTCATTCCGGACTTGACCTGCCTAGCGTCAAGGCTGGTCCGGAATCCATACTTAAGAGGGTCGGACCTTGTTCCGCTCACAAGGTCCGACCCTCAAAACAAAATTCATTCAATTTACTTTGCTAAACTAAGTTAGTAAAGCACTCTAGCACTACTTCGCTAAACCGATGTAGTGAAGTGGTTTTAAATACAAAACACGAATATTGCCTTTGGAATATAAAGAATGTATAATTCAGTATTAGTTTTAGGGGCTTGTAGCTCAGTTGGTTAGAGCGCTACGTTGACATCGTAGAGGTCCGCAGTTCGAGTCTGCGCAAGCCCACCATTCGACTCACTTCGTTCGCTCATGGTTATAACCATTTAATTTAATACATTTGCCGCGGTGGCGGAACTGGTAGACGCGCTGGTTTCAGAGACCAGTGGGAGTAATCTCGTGGAGGTTCGAGTCCTCTCCGCGGCACCAAATAATTTCTCAAATATGAATACTAAATACAATAAAACCATAGCGATTTATCGAAAGCTCGGTGAGAAATATGTAGAAAATATAAAGAACCTCACCCCTCCTGAAATCTTCGAATATATGGATCTTTTTCCCGAAAAAGGAAAAATCCTTGATATAGCTTGCGCTGGCGGGAGAGATTCGCGGGTGTTCCTAGATAATGGATTTGAGATAATTGGAGTAGATATTGTTGAAAATTTTGTCAAACAGGCAAAGAAGAATAATCCAGGCGGTGATTTTCTGATAAAAGATATTTTGAACTTAGATTTTCAAGACGAAACCTTTGATGGTATCTGGTCTCATGCTACTTTACTACATTTTTCTGATGAGGATGCAGGAAAGATTTTAAAGAGTTTCTATAAGATACTCAAACCAGGCGGAGAATTGTTTATCGGTGTGAAGGAAGGTTCTGGATTTCAAAATATTATAGACAAATTATCAGAAGGAGAAGAAAGGTACTTCAACTTCTTTACTGAGGACAGAATAAAAAAACTAATAGAAGCTGCGGGTTTTAAAATCACTATGTTCAGAAGAACCCAAGATGATGCCGATAGAACCGAAGTAAAGTGGCTAAGAATGTTTGCAGAAAAATAAAAAGTATCAATAATCAGCTTTTAAAAAAGAGCACTTATTTACTCTTTTTTACCTTTTTTAGAATATCTTCATCTTTTTCTTTATCGTCTTTTTTCTTGTGTAGCTTTTCTAGTCTAAACCATTTATACCCGAAGTAGACTACTAGAGCGACGATTGCAAAGTCTATTAAAGCACTTATAAAGTTTCCAAGCAGAAGATTTGCCGAAAAAAAATGTAACGTTATTTTATCGAGACCTTTGGTTTGACCCAAAACAAGACCTACGATTGGACTGATAACATCAGTGACGAGCGCCGTCACAAGTTTCGCAACTGCCCCCGCTAAAACAAAACCTATGGCCAGCCCAACAACGCCATTCTCAACAATGAACTCCCTAAATCCCTCTACGTGTTTTTTTATCATTTTAATCCTTAAATTATCTGAATTATTATATCACATTATACGTCATCCTTGAGCGGAGCGAAGGATCTAAGAGATTCTTCGGCTGGCACCTCAGAATGACGAGATGGAATTAGAAAAAATATGAACCTATGCCCAGTGTAGCATGAATTAATGCCAAAGTTATAGTCACAGCCGCTACACGTGGATGCCACTTAAACGGAATCACATGATAGTTGAACTTCACATTAGATACAGATATAAATGCTGTAAAAAGCAGTGAAGAAAAAGTCAAAAGACCCATATAGACTATAAGGGGTTTTCCTAAAATTAAGTAGTAAGCAATACTATGAATCATAAGAGCCTGCTTCCAGATCTCATGTTGAGATGAAATGTTTCAAATTTCCAACGAAAATCGCGCTTTGTGCGAAAGTATATAGAGAAATATGCTGCCAAACAGTAAGCGATTTGCAGTAAAAATTTGGACGTTTCATCCAACAAGTTTAAAAAAATTCTTTTCATAAAACGTTGAGATTTGTAAGTAGGCTCTTTTTTATTCTACCACAATCTTCCCTTTCATGTAAGGGTGAATTCCGCAGTTATAGCCATAAGTACCTACTTTTGTGAATTGAAATTTATAGGTTTCGCTGTTTTTTATATTAGGTGATGTAAAGTCAGTAGCCTTGATGCTATGAACGACACCATCCTCATTTGACCAAGTAACTGTATCGCCGACTTTTACTGTCAGGGTGTCGGGATTAAAAGCAAAATCTTTGATAGTTATAGTATTTTTTTCCTTTGGGGGTTGGGGTGTTTGCTCACTTGGAAGCCTAACCTCGGGAGTTTTTTGTTTGTAAGCGGAACTTAAAAGAAAATAAGCACCTACTCCGGCAATAACTAATACTACAACTGCTAATATAATAAATGGTTTCTTCATAATTATAATGTTAATACTTCCTCACCAATTTTCATTGTGCCTTAATCCAAATTTTCAGTTTTAACGAAGGCGATTCTTTGTTATAATAAAGAAGTGAAATAAGCAGGAGATAAATATGAACTTACCAGGAGAACTACCATCAGAAGGAGTACAGCTTACTGAAGAAGAAAGGTTTGCCAAAAGAACTAGCCTTAAAGAAGAAATTAAAGAACTCAGCAAGGGAAATCAAGGCACCGAAGATCAAATGAAAGCTTTAGAGCTAAAAGGACAGCTTTTTGATATATCAAACGAAGATGAGAGTATACGGGACCTAAAGGAAGCCGTTGGGTTTTATAAAGCCCTACATGAACCAAACGAGGAAGATAAAACAGAGATAGGTGCTCTTATGAGGAATGCGTGGGGTGACCGGAAAATTGACCTAGAAACATATAAACAAATGCCAAACCTAACTGCAGGTGTAGAGGAAGTAATGGAAAACAATAAGTGGATTGCTAAAAATAGTGAAGGTCCAGTTGGTGGAAATGAAATTTTAGAATAATGGCAAAAGAAAAGAGCAATCTAGAAACTATGCGGCATAGTTTGAGCCACGTTTTGGCTATGGCAGTTTTAGATATGTTCCCGGAAGGCAAACTTGCTATCGGCCCGGCAATAGATAATGGTTTCTACTATGACTTTGACCTTCCCCGAACCTTAATTCCCGAAGATTTGCCGATTCTGGAAAAGAAAATGAAACATATCGTGAAGCAGAATCTGAAGTTTGAACGTCAAGATGTACCCGTAGATGAAGCATTAAAGATTTCAAAGAAGGCCAAACAACCCTATAAAACAGAGCTAGTTGAGGATCTAAAGAAAGCAGGCAAGAAGACAGTTAGTTTTTATAAAACTGGTTCATTTGTTGATTTATGCGAAGGGCCTCACGTAGAATCAACAAATAAACTGGGTGCATTTACACTTTCTCACACCGCCGGCGCATACTGGAAAGGCGATGAAAAAAACAAAATGCTCCAGCGCATCTATGCTTATGCATTTGAAACGCAAAAGGAGCTGGATGAATTCCTTAAAAACCAGGAAGAACTCAAAAAAAGAGACCACAGAAAAATCGGGAAGGATATGGATTTGTTTTGTTTTTCCGCATTGGTGGGAGCTGGCTTACCTCTTTTTACCCCCAAGGGAGTTATTATCATCGAGGAACTCAAAAAACATGTTGAAAAACTTTGCTCTGATTATGGTTTTCAGAAAATTTCTACTCCAGCCTTGGCCAATATAAAGCTCTTTGAAATATCCGGCCACAAACAAAAGTTTGGCGATGAACTTTTCCATGTAACCTCTAAACATAAACAAAAGATAGTTTTGAGACCTGTAACTTGCCCTCACATGGGTCAAGTTTATGCATCCAGGCCAAGATCATATCGTGACCTACCCATCCGATACATGGAATCCGACAAAATGTTCAGAGCCGAAAAACCCGGAGAAGTTGGTGGCTTAAATCGAGTTTATGCTATTACGGTCGAGGATGGACACACTTTCTGTCGGGTAGACCAAGTCAAGGAAGAAGTAAAGGGCTTAGTCAAGATAATTAAAGAGTTCTATACCAGCCTTGGAATGTTTGATGAGTTTTGGGTTTCTCTTTCCTTCCGTGATCCAAAAACCCCCGAAAAATATATTGGAGACACTAAAGATTGGGAAACTTGCGAGAAAATGCTAAAAGAAGTTTCTAAAGAAATGGGCTTAAATGCAAAGGTGTGCGAAGGGGAAGCAGCGCTTTACGGACCAAAGATTGACTTTCAGTTTAAAGCTATCTCAGGCAAAGAATTCGCAATACCCACGGTACAGCTAGACTTTTCTACTCCTAAAAGTTTCGGCCTTGTTTACACTGATGAGAAAGGCAAAGATGTTCACCCCGTCATGGTCCACCGAGCAATTCTTGGTTCATATGAAAGATTTTTCGTTCTTTTGCTAGAACATTTTGCAGGTGACTTCCCTCTTTGGTTGGCACCAGTGCAAGTTAAAGTAATCCCCGTTTCAGATAAGTTTGAGAAATTCGCGAAAACAATTGAGGCAGAACTGAAAGCTGCGAATATAAGAGTAGAATTTGACGAATCCGATGAGTCGGTCGGCAAAAAAATTCGAAATGCAGAGATGCAAAAGATTCCATACATGTTAGTCCTCGGTGAAAAAGAAGTTAAATCAAAAAAACTAGCCGTACGCTCCAGAAAATACGGCGACCTCGGACAAATTGATATCAAAAAATTAATTGAAAAATTAAAAAAAGAAATCGGGGATAAAAAATGAATGTGTTAAAGCCGAAAAAATGCCTGGCAGGTGACATCGGCGCTACAAATTGCCGGCTAGCTATCATAGACGAAGAAAACAATATTCTAAAAAGCGAGAAAGTTGATACTTCTCGTGAAAACCCGGTAGCCTTTATCCACAATC
>JBBTZO010000034.1:0-11994 GCA_038061315.1 Patescibacteria group bacterium | reverse complement strand
CAAAACTAACAAATACTAAGACACTAAATGACGCAGGTAATATAGCCGAAGCAAGAAAAACCATTAAAGCAGCATTTAGAGATTTGAAAAGTGCGCTAGAACTTGCGAATGAAAAGGAGGGGTCAAATGAATAACGAGAGACATACACTTAAAATATTAATTGCGGTCTTTATGACAGTATTTATTTTGGGTGGCGGATTTCTTGGTTGGCTCTACTACTGTAATAGTGTGAGTCTCAAGCAAACAGCAGGTATTAGTAGTATACCGGCTCGAACAGCTGACCCAACTCAAGCAGAGACAAATGATATTCAAAGTGAAATCCAGAAATCTGACGATATTGACATCTCAGATATAGATAATACATCTGAACTAGACAAGATAGATCTAAGCGGCATCTAGTAGGCTCTATTTCATATGAGCAACTTTTGCACTAGCCGTTTTTACTGTTTTGACTATGTTTGTTACTTTTTTACCAGATTTGACAGAACCGCTGCGTACGATAACTATTCCTTTTTCAATTTTTATGATATCGTTTGCTGGGATTATTAGGTCTTGAGCAAGCATCTTTACTAAACTAGAAGATGTTACGTATAGTCTCTCAAGACGCATATTTTTTAAACTTACACTCCAGTCACTAACCTTACCAAGATGTCTCTCATCTTCATCTACTACCTTTGAGCCAACTATTTCAATGTCTTTATCTAGAACCTCTTTTATTCTGATTATCTCATCCGGCTCGGATGTATTGTCGGCGCTCTTTATCATTATGAAGTTAGTTCCTATGCCGGTAATATCAGAGGTATTGACTACCATTACCTTGTGTTTTGCCCCAGTAACATAAAAAGATAAACCAATAGCATCTCCTGTATCAGGATTTACAATGACATCTTTTAGAGATCCTAAAACAGCCCGTTCCTGTTTGGTTATAATTGTAGTATGTTCAAACTCTGATGCTAGTTTTTGCATTTGACTTTTGCCTTATTGTGCGCTATAATTTTATCAGTAAATTAAGCTATTAACTAATATATTCTATTTTTGCTCTTTTAGAAGAAGAGCCCCAACCAGCCTTTATGAGTTAGCGAGGCAGGAAGGGTCCGTGGAAAGGAATTTTTTTAATGAAAAAATACGAAATTGTCTACATTATACACCCCGATCTTGAAGGAAGTACGTCTAAAATTACAGAAAAAGTAAAAAGTATACTAAAAAAATCTGACGGAAAGATTTTAAAGGAGGAAAGTTGGGGTAAAAAGAAGCTTGCTTATGAAATAGGGAAGAACTTTGTTGGTATTTATGAATTCTTACTTGTAGAGATGGAGTCAGCTTCTGTTAAAGAAGTAGAACGTACTTTGCGTCTATCAGAGGAAATTATAAGATCTATGGTAGTACAAGCAGAGGAAGAAGTTGAAGGAAAGCCTCGAGATATGTCAAAAGCGACAAAAAAATCTGGCGTAAAACCAAAAGAAACAACTGTGAAAGAAGAAAAAGAAACAGTTAAAAAGGAAGTTAAAGAACCTAAAAAGACAAAAGTTGAAAAAGAAAAAGATGAAAAAGAAAGACAAAAAGAACTCGACGAAAAATTACAAGCAATAATAGGGCCTGATACAGAGTCCTAATCCTCTCCTGTCATTCCCGCACTGAATCTAGTTCAGCATAAACTCCAGCGGGAATCCAGAAGGAATAAGTAGGTAAATTAAATAATTTGTATAGATTCCGGATCAAGTCCGGAATGACAAGAGGAAAGGAGCAATTATGCAAAACGTAAACTTGGCAATAGTAATGGGAAACTTAACACGTGATCCGGAGCTCAGATATACACCGAATGGCCAACCGGTAACATCATTTGGTGTTGCAACAAATCGTTCATGGAAAGATGCAAATGGTGATAAAAAGGATGAAGTGGAGTTTCACGAAGTTGTAGTTTGGGGTAAACTAGCCGAACTCTGCAGTCAGTATCTGACAAAGGGTAGGAAAGTTCATGTTATGGGCAGACTTCAAACCAGAAGTTGGGAAGGCCAAGATGGAGCAAAGAGGCAGAAAACTGAGATTGTAGCGCAAGATATAGCTTTCGTCGACTCAAGAAGAGATGGTGGTGACTATCCGGTAGAGGATGCTGTAAAAGAGGCACCAAAGAAAGACAGTAAATCAAAATCAAAAAAGGAAGATAAAGAATCCAACTCCGCTAAAGCTACGAAGGACGAGGAAGAGGAGATAAATCTCGATGACATACCATTCTAAAGAAAAACCAGCAATGTATGTACCAAGAAAAGGATGCAGGTTCTGTATCGATAAGGACTTACATATTGACTATAAAGATGCCAAAGGTCTTCAAAAGTTTATATCAAACTATGGCAGAATAGAGTCTAGAAAAAGAACCGGTAACTGCGTGAAACATCAGCGGAAAGTAGCACTTGCTATAAAAAGAGCACGCATATTAGCATTACTACCTTATGTCAATAAATAGGACTAAAGGAACTTTTGAATTATTAATTTTTAATTTCGAATTAATAAAATGTATGACATCTCAGATTTAAAAGTAGGAACTGTTTTTGAATATGATAAAGAGCCGTATGTGGTTATAGAGTCTCAACATACAAAGATGGGGCGCGGAGGTGCGGTTCTACGCGCGAAGATTAAAAACATTGTTTCCGGTGCTACACTTAGTACCTCTTTTAGAAGCAGCGATAAGTTTTCTCCTGTTAATATAGAAAGGAGCAAGGCTCAGTTTTTATATTCTGAAGGGGTGAACTTCTTTTTTATGGACCAATCTTCTTATGAACAACTTTCTTTGGGAAGTGAGTTTGTGGGAAGCGGAAAAAACTACCTACTAGAAGGAGATATTTATCAGCTTCAAATATATAATGGAAATCCTATAAGCATCGATCTACCCATAAAGATGAATTTTATCGTGACTGAAGCTGAAAAGGGGTTAAAGGGAGATACAGCATCTAGTGCAGTCAAACCTGTAAAAATAGAAACAGGACTATCCGTGAATGTTCCCCTTTTTATAAAGAAAGGCGATAGAATAAGAGTTGATACTCGTAATGGTTCTTATGTAGAGAAGGCAAAGTGATCTTACTAATTACGAATAATACCAATGTACGAATTCACATATAGACTAACTTGGTGAAAAGAGTTAATTTTTATTGAGGATACAAACTTAGAATAGAATTAGTAAATTAGTATCATTAGTAATTGGTAACCTATGAAGAAAAGAATTGATATTTTAATTACCAAGAGGGGTCTAGTTGAAAGCCGCGCAAAGGCGCAGGCCTTTTTGCTTGCTGGACAGGTTGAAGTTGAAGGACAAGTGGTTGATAAGGCGGGAATGTTAATAGATGAGAGTGCTAATATTAAGATTAAAGAAAGATTTCCATATGTTTCTAGAGGGGCCTTGAAAATTCAGAAAGCATATGAAGACTTCGGCTTAGATTTTAAAGATAAAGTCATTTGTGATATCGGGTCTTCTACTGGAGGATTCACTGATTTTTCGCTGAAAAATAGAGCAAGGAAGGTCTATGCAATAGATGTTGGCTATGGACAGCTTGACCAAAAACTTCGTGAAGATTCCAGAGTAGTCGTGATGGAAAAGACAAACTTTCGTGATATTGCAGAGCTTCCTGAAACAATCGATTACTTTGTTTGTGATGTATCCTTTATTTCGCTCAAAAAAATTATTCCTAAAATTAAAGAAATCGCGGACTATCCAGTGCAAGCAATTTTGCTCATCAAACCTCAGTTTGAGGTAGGCAAGGAAATTGCCAACAAGTGCAAAGGTGTAGTCAAAGACGAAGGTATTCAAAAAGGAGTGGTGGAAGATATTGCGAACTTTGCGGAGGAGTCAGGGTTTAAGGTAAGGGGATTAGCTGAGTCACCGATTACGGGTGCCAAAGGCAACAAAGAATTTCTGATATGGTTGAGTTTAACTTGAAAAATCTTTTATAGAATCAATAATGTCATTATTTCTAATTTCTATTATAAGTCCCTTCTCGGGGTTTATTTTTATGCCGTGAGTATTTTTTACGTCAAACCTAGAGATAATTTGTTTTGCAATTTTTTCTGATATCGTTTCTAAGTCATCGACTACATAAGCCACATGCTCAATAAAGTTCTCATTTACTAATTCGCCTGGGTTTGGTTCTAGGATTTCATATATTGTGTCTTCCATTTTTCCATTGAATATATGTTTACCATTAAAAAATATTTCATTATAGATTATTCCCTTCTGCCTAATCTCTTTTTTTAACTTTTGATATCCATCTTTAGTAGTTTTAATGCCGTAGTGATTAAATTGAAAATCAAACTCGCTAAGGGTTTGCGCGAGGTAACGAATCGCTTCTTCTTTCTTTTCTGATAATATTTTTTTATCAATCATATCTAAACATTAAACTTAAACACCATCACGTCGCCGTCTTTGACAGTGTAGTCTTTGCCTTCCAAGCGGACTTTACCGGCTGACTTTGCTCCTGTCCAGCCCTTGTTATCAACTAGGTCACTCCAAGAAACGGTCTCTGCCTTTATAAATCCTTTTTCAAAGTCTGTATGTATTACGCCCGCTGCCTGAGGCGCTTTATCATCAATATGAATAGTCCACGCCTTTATCTCCTTCTCGCCGGCAGTAAAATAAGTCTGAAGACCCAAGAGATTATAGCTCTTCTTTATAAGTGTGTTCAAGCCTGTTTCTTTCTGGCCTAGTTCGCTTAGATACTCACTCTTTTCTTCGTCTGACAGCTCATTTAGCTCCGACTCAATCTTTGCCGAAATTATGACAGAATCATTATCACTCCGACCAGTCGTCATTCTGGCTTGCCTGCCCGTTCCGTAGCTTTCAGTGAAGGAGGGTCCAGAATCGTTTTCCTTTGAAATTTTATCATTGGAACTTGATTGGAAATTGGAAATTGGAAGTTGGAAGTTCTTCGACGAGAGATGCTCTTCATCCACATTAAATATATAGATGTGTGGTTTTAATGTTAACAGATTTAAATCGCTGATTTTCTCAAGCTCTTTCTCAGACAGATTCAAGTCTCGGGCAGTTTTGCCACCTTCTAGCGCTGTCTGGATTTTTTGAACTATATCAAGGGTGACTCTCAACTTTGGGTCGCCCTTTACGTCTTTAGTTAGCTTTGTAACTCTCTTTCCGACAGTCTCCATATCTGTCAGTATCAGCTCCATTCTGATTACGTCCATATCGGAGACAGGATTTAAGTCACCAGAAACATGAGTGACGTTTTTGTCAGCGAAGACTCGTACTACTTCGCAGATAGCGTCACACTCACGGATATTGGCGAGAAATTTATTGCCGAGTCCTTCTCCTTCCGCCGCACCTTTAACAATGCCAGCGATATCTATAAACTCCACGATAGCCGGAACGACTTTCTGTGTTGGTATAACCTCGGCTAATTTCTGTAATCTCTCATCGGGTACTTCTACGACTCCAACGTTTGGGTCAATAGTACAAAATGGGTAATTCGAAGCTTCCGCCTTATTCTTGGTCAAGGCGTTAAAAAGCGTACTTTTGCCAACGTTTGGTAGTCCGACTATTCCGATAGATAAACCCATAAATTTCCTTAAATTAGTTTATCTATTCTAGCATAAAGAGTAATTTTTTTGAATATAATGCTGTCATGTAGTAAAAAACATTGCTAAAATATTTCTTATGTTATATAATATTCTGTGAAGGAGGGATACTCAGGCTGTAAAGTTTGGGCGTTCCTTTTTTAGAAGAAGATTTTCATTCCCTTTTTATCATTCATCTTGAGTACCATAGTGATGAATGTAACCATATCTGTAAATCAGAAAGTCAGTGAAGGAGGATTTACCATGAAGAAAAGGACAATGGCAATCTTGGCTGCACTTATGCTTGTTGCAGTTATTTTTGTCGCTACTGTTGCGGTGGCCCTGGCGTCTGTGGGCGCCGATGGGTACTGTCCGGCCAGTAACGACCTGGCACTCAGTCTTGACCCGGCAAGAAGTACCCCCGAGTCAGAAGTCGTCATCTCCACTATAAACATCGGTTTCCCGCCGGTGGTGTATATTGATGGAGTACAGACTTCCTATGAAGTGTTGTGGAGCAATGGGTCGCCGAGAACGGCAACTATTAATGCACCCAAGACACCTGGTTCGTACGAGGTCAGTGTCTGGACTTCGAACGACGACAACTGTGGCGACTACACTGGGAGTGCGACACTGGTCGTAGAAGGTGAAGTCGCTGCGACAGACCCCACTGCCAATGCTGGCACTGGTAACAATGGCAATACGGTGCTTGTCAACGGCGTGCCGGTGAATACCGGCACAGTGCAGACGCCTTACCCCGCGGGAACTCCCAACGCCGAAACAGGGTTGGAAATGATTATACCCGGCCTGATAGGGTCAGGCATGATCGGCTCCGGTGGCCTACTGACTTACCTGACGAGACGGCGTAAGCAGTAGAAAAACACAGCACCACGGCACATGGCGAAGAACAAAAGGGGGCGAGACCTATCAGGTCTCGCCCCCCGAATCATTTTATAGACTCTTTTAGGCTCAATATTTACAACTTTACTAAACTAACATAGTAAAGTTTTTTGTTTTTAAGGAAGATTTAAATTAAAAACTTGACACCCATTCCTCTTTTGCTGTTAAATGGTATTTAGTGAAACAGAACTCATAAAAAGGAGGGGAAAATGCCCGACAAGAAAGAAAATAAGACAAAAATAATAGATTCTTTGATGAAACACTCAAAAAAAATAATCATAGCTACTGTTGCTATTTCTGTGGTCGTATCTATCGCCATTGTGGTCGCTGCGTGGTTAGGTATGGGGAATGAAGTAGCTGCTACATATGGTGACAAAAAAGTTTTGAAGAGTGACTACAATGATTTTAAATCAAAATGTGAAAAGTTTTATAACTACAGTTCAGATAAAGATCAGGCAAAGAAGTGTTCCGAAGCTGAACTAGAGGATCTAATATTAAGAAAGGCGCTCGAAACTGAAGCTGAAAAAAGAGGAATATCCGTAAGTGATGAGGATATTAACAAAAAATATAAAGCATTAGTTGAGCCATACGGTAGCGAGAATATTTATTTAGCAACAATCAAGCAGAGTTTCGGGTATACTTCAGAATATGTAAAAAGTAATATTAAAAGAGATATACTAAAGGAAAAGCTTGCGCCATATTTACTGAAAGAAATGAACATTACTGGAGTATTGGTGCGTTATGACTGGTCTGGTAAGGATTATGATCAAAACTCAGTCTTAGCTAAAGAGAAACTTGAAAAAGAGTTTTACCCTATACTTAAAAATGGATCAAACCCGGAAGATATAAGAAAGAAGATTGACGAGGTTGTACAAAGAGATGGCTCTCCGTGGAATCTAGACCCTGTTATTGCTCTCATGCCGATAGATAATCTGAATGAAAAAAGTGCAAAAGATAAATTTGCCGGAAAAGAAGATTGGCAGGCTATATCAAAACTTCAGAAAAAAGGAGATGTAACAAGTGTACTGAAGTCGTCAGCGGGATATATGGTAGCATATAGACTTGAAAATTCTACTTCAGGGCAGTTTTCTAGTTGGGATGAATATAAAAAGGATGTTGTTACTAAATCTAAGAAATATTCCTTTGACTATAACTATAGTATTTTCAAGAAAACGATATCTTTAAAAGCTCATAATATTATTACTCAAGCCCAGAAAATTATGGGAGTAAAAAGTGCAGTTGCAAGCGATATAGACTGTTCTACGCAACATTTTAGTAGAATGGACGGTTATATAGTAGATGCCAGCAATACAGCACATGGCGTGGTTGCATCTGTTCGTGTTACTCCAATAGGTACCCCTGATGGAGGAGACTGGAGAGGTGAGTTCCCAAAATGCGTATTACCTCAAGAAGGTGGAGATGTGACAGTCAACGCTAATTATCTGCATTATAATGGAGTTAACTACTACTGTGGTGGTTGTCTTCAGCTTGGTTGGCAACAAGATGCTTCACAACAATACTTAAGTTGTTGGACAAGGTGGAATGTTACGATATCTAAGACTGGTTTTCAGACAGTAACGTATGGAGGTCGTTCGGTTGGTTCAAACGGTATTACAACATATTTAGATAAACCGTTGGGAAGTCATGGTAAGGCAAATGAATCTTATTCTGGTTACTACCAGGCTGAAAACACAGATAATGATGTAATAATATATATGGCTCCGGGAGCTGTACCTATAGGATGGCATGACGGTGTAGAGGGTGGTTCTGTTTGTAGGACCTGGGGCTGGACGTGTGATTCGGATAACTACAGTGCATCTAATGATGTCCACATGTGTGTTGATGGTGTATGTGATGGTGGCAGAACCGGAAGATATGTAAATCCACCGGTTGGTGCTGCGAATGTAAATCGTCCGGATATTGCCAGCTCTTGTGGTGGTTATAGTAATCATGGTTTTGACTATACTTTTCCTATGACTGATCCTATTAGAGATGGTCGACCACACACTATTTATGCCCATGGAATAGATAACTTTGGTATTTTTACGTCAAACGTTCTTTTAGCGGGGAGCCCCCGAACAATTACCTGTTCTGTTCCTGTTCCAATAACTCCGACCTGTCCTACACTGACTGCTACGCCTGTCTCTGTAGAGCGAGGAGACTCTATTACACTTAAATGGGAAGGTGGTCGAGATATTAGGAGTATTAGCATTAAAGAACAACCAGCTGGTTCAACTACCCCCATTGCAACCATTAACAACGTTACTCCGGGAGGAGGAACCCTTGATGTTGTGCCTCAGCTAGACACCACTTATACTCTATCCGTAATATATACAGATAATTCAACGGAAATTTGCCCGGAACAGGGTGTGAAAGTAAAGGTTAGAAATAGTCAGTCAGGTACAGATAGGAACGTGCCGCCCAACTAAACATAGCGCTCTAAATGTTGTTGACACCCATTCCTCTTTTGCTGTTTAATGGTTTATAGATAAAGATAGATTCCCGTCTTCATGGGAACGACAAGTAAAATTTCGGAGGGTGAATATTGTTAGGCCTTGACCTACTAAAAGAAAATACAGACTACTTTGGTCTTGATATTGGTACTAGCGCCATCAAGATAGTTCAGCTCAAAAAAGCATTTGGCAAGTATGAGCTCGTGTCTTTTGGTAGTACGCCTGTTCCCGATGGTGCATCTCAGAGTGATAGTGATATTGATAAAAAGAAAGTTTCAGAAGAAATAAAGAAACTTGTTCACTCTATGCATTTAGTAACAAAAAATGTAATGGTTTCGCTTCCCGGTAGTGCAGTTTTTACTACTGTTATTAATGTTCCCAAGATGTCCTTAGCAGAACTAAAAAAAGCTGTTGGTTATCAAGCAGAGCAAAATATTCCTTTAAAAATATCAGAAGTTAAGATAGACTGGCAGGTCATAGGTGAAGTGCCTGCAAAAAATGAGATAATGGTTATGATTATTGCTGCGCCGATGGCCAAAACAAAGAAGATATTGGATATATGTGAAGAGTCAGACCTAGAACTTAGTGCGGTTGAAACAAATGCAGTTGCAGCAGCCAGAGCTCTTCAAACAAATGAGCCTTTGTATATGATAGTTGATATAGGTACTTATATGACAGAACTAACTGTGGTTAGAGGTGGTATAGTTTCTTTGACTAGGACTATTCCTGTTGGCGGTCAGGTGATGACTAGGGCAATAGCTCAGAGCCTAGGGATGGAAGAAGCGCAGGCAGAACAGTTTAAAAGAAAATTTGGTATAGAGCAAGACAAGATGGAGGGTCAGCTGTATAAAGCTTCAAAGTCAGTTTTAAATACTTTAAAAGAAGAAATAGATAGATCTATGAAATATTATTCAGAGCAGTTCGGTGATAATGTAAGTATGCTCAAACTGACAGGAGGAGGCTCTAGAACACTTGGAATACAACAGTTTCTAACCGAGAGTTTGGGAGTAAATGTTGTGTATGGTAACCCCTGGGCTATGGTAGTACATAAACCCGATATAACAAATCAGCTCAACTCTAACGCACCAGACTTTGCGATAGCCGTTGGGCTAGCAATGAGAGGAATATAAAATGGCAAAGATAAACTTAGCACCAGATGTAAGACTGGAAAAACTAAAAATAAAAAGACGAAACTTTATAGTGACTATGAGTGCCATTGTTGTATTAGGTACTATGATTATTTTCATATTAATATTACAAGGTTACAGACTATCTAGAGTATATAGTTTAGATCAGACTAAGAAAAAGATTGCAAAGACTCAAGATGAGCTCAAGGGTTATAAAGATATTGAAGATATGGTGATAAATATTGAGCAAGGAGTCAAGGCAGTCCATGAAATAGAAAAAAGTGAACCAAAATGGTCAAAGTTTATGCCTGTTTTAGAAAAGGTGACGCCAAATGATGTAAGATTTACAGAGCTTAGTATTGAGGGCAACAAGTTCACAGCCAAGGCAGATGGTAGATATGTAAGCTCTATCGCTAGAACAATAAAATCTCTAGAAAGCTATGAATATAAAGATACCCCGGAAGCAGACAAAGGAACGAAGCTTTTCAAAAACGTAGATGTTAAAGGATATGACTCTAAAGATGGTTTGGTAAACTTTGATATAACCTTTGAGATGGAACAGGGGGTACTATGGTAGAAAAGAAGCTAGATAAATACTACTGGATAGCAGGTGTTATCGGGGTGACACTTATTGTCATTATCCTAGCTATCATATTTATTATTTCCCCCTCCTTTAAAAGCATAAATAAGGTCAGTAAAGAACTAAAAGAGAATAAAGGAAACCTAAAAGTTGCCGAAGAAAAACTTGCAAAACTGAAAGAGTTTAAAGTAAAGGAAGATGAGCTGAGAGAACAGTCAAATGTTGTATATCGAGCTATACCAACCAAGAAAGAAATAGGTGATATCTTTATAGAGTTAAATGGATTAATTGGTGAAGCTGGAGGAACGGGCACAAAAGCATCTGGTAATAACAGCAGTTCCTCGAGTTCTTCTGGGGCTGGTTCTTCTTCGTCTATGGTGGCACCAGCGGGAGTTGAAAGTCTTACATATCAAAGCGAGGTAACCTTCCCTAGTTATCAGAACTTTAAAAATCTTCTCTCATCTTCAGAAAAAGCCTTAAGATTTGTTCATCTTGTAAATTTCAAAATATCAGGCAAGGATGAGTTTAAGGTAACATTAACCTACAGAGCATATTACAGAGGAGAACAAACTAATACAACAGCAGAAGGACAAAAACAATGAAGAAAAAAGATATCGTTATTATTATAGTATGCATATTGGTAATAGTTGTTTCTGTTTATATAATGATTAAATCTTTTACTCCTAAACCTAAGGATAAACCTACTCAAAATAAAGAAACAATTGAGTTTACCGGAGAGATAGATCAGGATGCTATTACAAAACTAAAATCGAGAAAAGATTATGGTGTCCCACCGATGGATAATATAGGCAGAGAAAATCCATTTGCTAGTTTATAGATTGTCATTCTCCGATTATGAATTATGAATTAATAATTATGAATTAATACCGTGGTTGTTAAAAACGAAAAGAAACTTGAAGATTTTTTGGTCAAGCTAGGGCTCATAACTCAAAAGCAGCTTGACCTTATTAAAGTTGAGAGCGCTGAGTCAGGGAAGTCAGTTGAACAAATAGTAAAAGGTATGCCAGACATACCAAAAGAGGGTCTGACTAAGGCGATTGCCGTTACTATGGGTCTGCCATATGTAGACTTAACACAAAAAAAGATAGATAAGGCGATATTAAATATTATAAACAAAGATATCGCCGCAAAATATAAACTGGCTCCCTTCGGTAAGGTTGGGGATTTTTTAAATGTTGCCATGGTCGACCCGAATAATATAGTGGCTATAGAGTACATCGAGAAAAAAACCGGTTTAAAACTGAAGCCCTACTTTGCTTCCGAAGAAGGAGTAAGGACAGCCATAGGACAATATGATGACTACTCCGTAGAGGTACAAAGTGTTATTGGTAATATGGAGAAGCCACCTGAGATTAATCTCAAG
>JBBTZO010000033.1:5413-17299 GCA_038061315.1 Patescibacteria group bacterium | reverse complement strand
TAGAATAACTTATCCATAGATATCCGGTAGGTAAGTAGGTACCTTATCTAAACAACATCCATCTCTTAAATTTAAGAGCTCAATCTCGAGTTCTTGTTCTCAAAAATTTAAGCCCAATAAAATCCTGCTTTAAAAAGTTCTAAAAAACAAAAATAAAAGCGAGAACCTAAAAAGTTCTACCCACATTTACTTGCTGCCGGATACTTATGGAAAAGAAAAACATGCATAAGAGTGTACTTTTACAAGAAGTTGTCCAATTTCTTGACCCGAAGACGGGGCAAGTCTATATAGACGCAACCATTGGTTTCGGGGGGCATTCGTCTGAAATTTTAAAAAAAATATCACCGAATGGAAAGTTAATAGGGATAGATCAGGACGAAGAGGCATTAGCTTGGCTGGGGGCCAATCTAAAAGATAAGTATCCAAATCTCACTTTAAAAAAAGAAAATTTTTACGACATCGAAAAAGTAGCTAGGGAAAATGGACACAAAAATGCTAATGGTATAATCGCTGACATCGGAGTTTCCTCATATCAACTGGATGAACCGATGAGGGGGTTTTCCTTCAAGAATGAGGGTCCGCTGGACATGAGAATGGATAAAGACCAGGAGCTTACGGCAGCTGAGGTGATAAACACCTATAGTGAACAGGATTTGACCGATATTTTCTCTAAATATGGAGAAGAGAGGTTGTCAAAGACTATTGCACGAGAAATCGTCCGGGAACGTGCTGAGAAGCCATTTAAGACCACTTTAGAGCTTTCACTTTTAGTGCAGAGCATCTATACCAAAAAGGGCTTAAAAGGGCTTAAAATACATCCTGCAACACGAACGTTTCAAGCACTAAGGATAGAAGTCAACGATGAACTTAAAAGCTTAGAAATATTTTTACCTCAAGCGTTAGACTTATTAGCAAAAAAAGGAAGATTGGCAGTTATCACATTTCATTCACTAGAAGATCGGATTGTGAAAGATTTCTTCCAAAAAGAAGCTAAAGGGTGTATATGTCCGCCCGACTATCCAATATGCAAGTGTGGTCATGACGCAAAGATTAAAATATTAACAAAAAAACCAGTATTAGCGACCGAAAAAGAAATTAAAGAAAATCCAAGGGCAAGGAGCGCAAAACTTAGAGTAATAGAGAAAATATGAGTAACCAATTACGAATGATACGAATATACGAATTCTCAATAATGTACATGAAAAATCAGGGATCCTAAACAAGAATTAGTAAATTGGTATTATCAGTAATTAGTAAGGAGTAGAAATGAGAAACAGAAAGAAAAAGAAAGTATTTAATAAAAAACAAAGAAACCCTTTTAAAGTTGGGAAAATGACCGTTGGTTTTATGGCTGTCTTTGTACTTTTACCTCTCTGTATTTTTCTTTTATCCCAAACTAATCAGATGACCATGAAGGGTGATGACATTTCAAGGCTTGAAAAAAGAAAACAGGAACTCACCGACGAGAAACAAAGGCTTGAGGTAGAGGCTGCAAGACTGCAGTCTATTCAGGAAATCCAGAAAGATGTTTCAAAAACCGACATGGTTCCAACTAAAAAAGTAAATTATGTAAACTCCTCTACGGGTGTTGCTGTAAATCACTAAAATGCAGCCTATACTTAGGGTTAGACAATGATTAGCCATCACGGCATACAGGTGCAAAAAAGAAGAACAAAGTATTTGTTCTTTATTGTTGTATTTGCAAGTATTTGTATGGTTCTTAGGCTTTTCCAGCTTCAAGTTTTGGAAAACAAAACATATGCTGATGCAGCAAAGAAACAACATTGGTCCGAAAACGAAATTCAGCCCAAAAGGGGTAATATCTATGTAAAAGATATTGGTGGCAGTTTATATCCTCTTGCTACTAATATAAAGCTATATAAGGTTTATGTAGATCTTGTAAACAGTAAGAATCAGGACAAAACTGCTGACGATTTATCGCGGGTCTTAAGTGTTAATAAAAATGAGATATTAGAGAAGTTTAAAAATTCAAAAACAAAAAGATATATTCCTATAAAAAGGAAGATTACAGAGGAAGAAAGCGAAAAAATAAAAATCCTCGAAGATAAAGCAATAGGTTTGGAGCCTGAGCACTGGAGAGTGTATCCGGAAAAAGAACTAGCCAGCCAAGTTTTGGGATATGTTGATGGTGATAGTAACGGTGCTGGTGGTATAGAACAGTATTTTAATGAAGAGCTAAAGGGAACCCCGGGACTCTACAAGGCAGAGTCAGACTCTCTTGGAAAAAAGATTTTGACAGGTAGAGATATCTCTGTGGATGCCAAAGATGGAGAAGATGTCGTACTGACTATTAATCGTGATATTCAGGCACAGGCCGAGATGGCACTAAAAAAAGCGGTAGAGACCCATCATGCAAAGAAAGGAACGGTCATTGTCGTTGATTCAAAAACGGGGGCTATCCTGGCTATGGCAAACTCTCCTACATATGATCCAAACAACTATAACGACATCAAAGACTATAGTTTGTTCAAAAACTCTGCTATAAGTGATGTTTATGAACCGGGTTCCATATTTAAAGTTTTAACTATGGCGGCAGGGTTAGACGCTAAAAAAATAGAACCAGATACAAAATATGAAGATACGGGATCAGTAACTCTTGGCGGGTTTACTATTAGAAACTCCGATCTTAAGGCCCATGGCCTCGTAACTATAACTCAAGTTTTGGAACAGTCTCTAAATACAGGGACAACACACGTTCAGAGACTTCTTGGTAAAGATTTATTTTATGACTATCTAGTAAAGTTTGGTTTGGGTATAGTAACCGGCATAGAAGCTCCTGATGGTACGGAAGGTGCGGGAAAAGTTTATAAACCATCAGAAGTAAATGAACATACTTATGCAACAATGAGCTTTGGTCAAAGTATTTCCACAACGCCTTTACAAATGATAACCGTCTTTCAGGCAGTTGCAAATGGTGGTAAGCTGGTAAAACCGCACTTAGTTGAGACTAGGATGAAAGACGGACAGCAAACCGAAACCTATGGTCAAACTGAGGGTAGTCAAGTTATATCTCCGGAGGCAGCAACAAAGCTTACGGGCATGATGGTTAGTGTGGTTCAAAAGGGTCATGGTCAACAAGCAGGTGTTAGGGGATATAAAGTTGCAGGGAAAACAGGTACTGCTCAGGTTCCAAAAGAGGGTGGCGGGGGATACGACCCTAATAAAAATATAGGCTCCTTCATAGGATTTGCGCCAGCAGATAATCCAAGGTTTGTAGTTCTTGTTAAGATTGACGAGCCAAAGGGGGTTAACTGGGCAGAGTCAACAGCTGCCCCTGTAGTGGGTGAAATTTTGCAAAATCTTCTAAACTACTACCAGATACCCCCAACGGAGAAACAATGATAAAAAAAATCGCGAATATACTTTTAAAATTTTCAGCCAAAATTGCCATGAAAAGGAACAGTTATAAGGTAGTGGCAATAACGGGTAGTGTAGGAAAAACATCGACAAAAAAAGCCATTTCACTTGTTCTGGAAAGTAAATACTCAGTTTTGTTATCTGAGGGTGAGGGTTACAACACTGAGGTTGGGGTCCCGCTTATATTAATCCAAAAAACAGTTCCCAAAAATAAAATAGGGTGGTTTTTTTTAATTTTTGCGGCGCCATTTTTAGCTCTCAAAAAGAGAAAATATGATTTTTGTATTTTAGAAATGGGGGCAGATAAACCGGGTGATATTGAATATTTAACTCGGATTGCAAGTCCCGATATTGCCGTTGTCACAAGTGTTTTTAGAGTTCATCTGATTGATTTTAAAAATATTGAAGAAATAGCAAAAGAGAAAGAGAAAATTTTATCTAGACTGGACTCCGGTGGAATAGCTATTTTTAATGCGGATAATGAATATACGAGCAAGATGAAGCCACTCAAGGATGCAAAAATCATAACATTTGGTAAAAAATCCACAGAGGTCCAGATTATCAAACAGGATTTTAGCGAAAAGGGATCTGTAAATCATTTTAAAGTTCAAGGTAAAGATATAGTCATAAAGTCATCCGCCCTGGGGGAGCATATATTATATGTTTTTGCTGTTGCGATTGCAGTTGGCATTTCTCAAAAAATTGAAATGGATAAAATTAAAAGAGCATTAGAAAATTTTAAGCCAGCGAAGGGCAGGTTGAATATTATAGAGGGTATAAGAGAAGCTACTATTATTGATGACTCGTATAATGCTAATCCAGCTTCAATGAAGAATGCCCTTGATGTTTTAGGAAAAATTGAGGCAAAAAGAAAAATAGCACTACTTGGTAGCATGAATGATTTACATATGTCTGAAGAAGAAGAGCACAATAAAATTGGTACCTATTTGGTCGAAAAATGTGATATTCTAGTAACGGTAGGTGAGCTAGCTGTAAAGTATCTTGTGCCTGCAGCAATCCAAGCTGGAATGAAAAAAGAAAATGCTTTTTCTTTTAAAGATTCTTCAAAAGCCGGAGAATTTTTGAAAGGATTTGTTAAAAATGGTGATGTGGTTTTAGCGAAAGGTTCGCAGAACAAGATTAGGATAGAGAAGGCAGTGAAGATGATTATGAAGAACCCCGAAGGTGCAGTAAATATCCTGTGTAGACAGGGGAAAGAATGGGAGGAAAGGAACTAAAAAATGAAAACAATTAGTCCAGAAATGATATCACAACTTTTAAAAATAGGACTGCTTTCAGGGGGAGCATTCATTTTTGCAATGCTTATGACACCTCTATACACACATTTTGCATATAAAAAACATTGGTGGAAAAAAATGAAAACAGAGGCCATAGATGGTGGAGAGCTTACAGTATTTAATAAACTTCATAAGGAAAAACACAAACGTAATATTCCAACTATGGCAGGAGTGCTTATCTGGGGCACTGTTCTTATTTTGACACTTTTATTTAATCTTGATAGAGCACAAACATGGCTCCCGCTTTTTACTATTACATCTGTTGGCATTTTGGGGATCGTAGATGATGTTGTTAATGTTAGGTCAAGTGGCGGTTTAGCAGGCATGAAATCAAAGATTAAAATGCTATGGCTTATACTCATTGCTCTAGTTGGTGCTCTGTGGTTCTACTATAAACTTGGATATAATATGGTTGAGGTGCCCTTTGTTGGAGATATAAATATAGGCTGGCTTTATATTTTGCTATTTATCTTAGTTTTTATTTCAAGTGCAAATGCAGTGAATATTACAGATGGTTTGGATGGTCTTTCTGGAGGACTTCTTGCTACCGCCTTCTTTGCCTTTCTAGTAATAGCGTTCTTTCAAGGAAACTATGGTATCGCTGCTTTTTGTGGAACCCTTGTTGGGGCAATCCTTGCTTATACGTGGTTCAATATTTACCCGGCGAGGTTTTTTATGGGAGACACGGGGGCGGTGTCTTTGGGTGCCACCCTGGGAGTGGTTGCAATGCTGACAAACTCTGTTTTGGTTTTGCCAGTCATTGGCTTTATTTTTGTTATAGAAACTCTTTCGGTAATAATTCAACTCAGCTCAAGGAAGATTAGAAATCAAAAAGTGTTTTTAGCTGCTCCTATTCACCATCATTTTGAAGCAAAGGGCTGGCCGGAGACAAAGGTGACGATGAGATTTTGGGTTATAGGTATGATAATGGCTGTTTCCGGAGTAGTGCTAAAGTTTATATACGGTTAGGAAGATGAGCAGTTTTTCTAGACGCTTAAGAAAGAGTTCACCCGATATTAATCTTTTTTTTGTAATAATCGTTTTAGTTATTTTTGGTATAATTTTTCTGAGCTCGGCATCAAGTGTGATAAGTTTCAATGAGTATAATGACTCTCGTTATATGTTTTTAAAACAGGTAGTAGGTATTATAATCGGATTTATAGCGATGTGGATTTTTTATAAGATAGATGTTCAGTCTTGGAAAAAAGTTGCATTTCCGATGCTTGTGGTCAGTATTATTACGCTTATTGCTGTTTTTATACCCGGTCTTGGTGTGGAGCATGGCGGCGCAAAAAGATGGATAGATATAGGTCCGATTCAGATACAGCCATCAGAGTTTTTGAAGTTTTCAATAATTATATACTTGGCGACTCTTTTTGAGAAAAAGGGTCATGAAGTTCAGGATATGTATGGTGGTTTTATTCCATTTTTAGTTTTACTGGGTGTTATGGGCCTTTTAATTATGGCACAACCGGATATGGGAACTTTGATAGTGATAGTTATGATTTCTGTTGTGATGTATTTTGTTTCGGGAGCAAAAATGAGTCATCTTGGCGTAATGACTGCTGGTGGTATAGCAGCTTTTATAATTTTAATAAAACTGTCTCCTTATAGGGTGCAAAGATTTATGGTTTTTCTAGATCCTGGTAAATATGCAGACCAGTCCGCAGGATATCAGATAAATCAGGCGCTTATCGCGATAGGTTCGGGGGGGATCATTGGCCGTGGTTTCGGTCAGTCGTTGCAAAAGTATAGATATTTACCTGAGGCGGCAACCGACTCAATCTTTGCTATTATTGCGGAAGAGAGGGGCCTGTTGGGTGCGGCTTTTATATGTGTACTTTTTGCTGCCTTTGGGTATTTTGGTTTCAAAATAGCAAGGGGCGCGGGAGATGTATATACTAGACTTATAGCGGTTGGCATAACGTCCTGGATAGTTTTTCAGGCAACCCTTAATATATGCGCAACGCTATCACTTGTGCCCTTGACGGGTGTAACATTACCATTTATTAGTTTTGGTGGCACCTCAGTAGTTATGGCAATAGCGTCATGTGGAATCTTGCTCAATATTTCAAGAAATACAAAAGAAAGGACAAACGATGAAGGTTATCGTAGTGGCAGGCGGGTCAGGAGGGCACATAACGCCGGTCTTGGCAGTAGTCAGTGAGCTAAAAAGTAAATATCAAAAAGTGGAGATAGTTTTTATTGGTTCCAAGGGTGGCATAGAAGGGAAGCTAATACCCGAAAAAGGAATAAAGGCTCTAACTATTTCTAGTGGAAAGTTTAGAAGATATCATAGAAATACTTTATTAAATGTTATTGACCCTACAACCATCTTTAAAAATGCACGGGATTTTTTGAGGTTTATTGCTGGTATTTTTGACTCTTTGAAAATTTTAAAAGAAGAAGAGCCAGACATAGTATTCTTAAAAGGTGGTTATGTGTCTTTACCTGTTGGAATAGCCTGTCGTATCAAGAGGTGTCCCTACTTTACCCATGAGTCTGACGTTATCCCCGGGCTCGCAAATAAAATATTATTAAAAAAAGCAAAAAAAATATTTGTTTCTCATCCCTTAGGGAACTTCCCGGACATTAACAAAGAAAAACTTGTGTACTCCGGCAATCCTATACGTAAAGATATTTTGGAAGGGGATAAAAAAAGAGCATACGAGTTGTTTGAACTAAAAAAGGACTTAAAAACTATCCTTGTTTTGGGGGGTAGCCAAGGAGCCAGAAAAATAAATGAGATTTTTTCAGAGAAGCTAAACAGTTATCTTGAAAAATACCAGGTAATACACATCTCTGGCGACTTTGACTATGATTGGCTTGAATATAAAAGCAAGAGTTCACCAAATAAAGAAAGATACAAACTTGCCGGATTTTTGACTAGTGAACTTAAAGACGCTTATCAAATAGCTGATATTGTTATAACAAGAGCCGGTGTTAATGTTTTGACCGAAATAGCAGCCCTTAAAAAACCGGCACTAGTTATACCCCTAGAGTCATCGGCAAATGATCATCAACTCGCTAATGCAAAAGCTTATTCAAGAGAGGGAGCAGTGTATGTTATGCTTCAAAACCATCTAACTTCGGAAAAACTTTTTTCACAAGTTGACAGACTCCTGGATGATCCGGAAGAACTTTCATTTATGAGCGAAAAAATTAACAAATTTTATAAACCGGATGCAGCTGGTATTATCGCGGATAGTTTAATAAGTTTTTATAAAGATTCTGCTAGAGAAAGGGAAGAGGCAAGTGCAAAAAAGAAGCCAAAAAACAAACAGGACTGATAAAGTAAAAAACCATGGTAACAGACTTGTCTATAAGCGAACGGAAATAGATGACGAGCGTGGTTTTGATATATCTAAGGTCTACTATCCTCTTGTTTTTATATCTGTCGTGGGTATTTTATATTTAATGTTTTTTTCCGGGGTTTTTAATGTCAATCAGATTAATGTCAAAGAAACAAAAGAAATCAAGCCAGAAACGATCAAAGAAGATGTAGAAAAAAGACTAAATGGGCAACTATTTGAAAAGAACATTTTTCTTTTTGATAAAGATTCTGTAACTCGCGAACTAAAAAAATCATATGCCCTTAAGAGTATAAGAATAAAAAAACAATACCCCACTAAACTTGATGTGGCTGTTGAAGAATATATCCTTGAGTTACAGTGGTTATCCGGAGGTAAATATTATCTCATTGACGAAAAGGGGAAGGCAGTTGTTGAGCAGAGTGGAAAGAAAGAAAATATTCCCGTGGTTGAAGATAAAAAAAATGTACCCGTAGGAGTAGGGAAGAGCCTAGTGACACTCGAATTTATTAATTTTATTAAATATCTAGACAAAAACTTTTCTGAAACCAAAAGGGGGAAGATTACTAAAATAGAAATAAACGAAAGCTTTAATGAGATAAATGTTTATTCAGATCTTGGTTTTTATATAATATTTGATACTACCCGTGATCCAAGTCAGGAACTCAAAAATCTAGTAACAGTACTCAGTAGCAAGGAGGTGGCCGGTAAGAAGTTTGGATATTTTGATATGAGGATTAAAAATAAGGTTTTTTATAAGTAAAGGATACACCCCCTAGGTACTAGAACGTCCAGATGTTTAATGTCGCCCAAGATACATTGTGCGACATTAACTATAGTGGTCTCTTAGTACCTCTTTTCTTGTTTTAAAAGACTAAGGATTTAATATAATTAATTAAAACTACCCATTCTAATCTTTTTAATGGTAGTGCAGTGTAGACTGTAAATAATAACTTATTAAGTATTAGAACATACTCATGTCTTCGGGTTTCATATTACCCTTGTTTTAACTTTGAGGACGGGAAGGGGAAGTAGGAGGATTTGCATCGGCATTTGTCTGGGCAGATGTACTACCTTCTTCTCTATTTACATTTACCGTGCTCTCCCCTTCTTTTTTATTAATAATAACTATCTTTTCATTTGGCTGTATTTCTTTTAATGACAGAAACTCTTCCCTAGTTATCCTCCTAATATTTTCCTCTTCAATATCTGCCATTTTTTTAATAAATTGGTTAGTGGTATTTATCTGTGATATCGGATTTAGGGTTCTTGATGGTTGTGATTGATTTATGGTAGGAACAGGATTTACCGCTGCTTTTCCTGCTTGTTCTGATACTATTCTTGGTCTAGGCTGGACTATTGGTGTAGGGGTTATGGTGGGCTGTTTTATCTCAACCCTCTCAATCTCTGCCCCACCTGTGATCTTTGTAATTTTTATTGCAGGCTTTTCATTCTCCCCCTTCGTATTCTCAGGAACCAAATCATTTTTTGATAATTTGTCTTCAACTTTTTCGGTGTTACCTAGATTAGTTTGGGCTGGGCTAACCGGATTGAGATTGGAGGTATCTTGAATCTTAACAAGCTTGATGGGTGTTTGGTTTGTATTGGCCTTATTAAGTTTGGAGACATCTTGAATATTAGTAAGCCCGGCACTGGGTACTTGTGTAGTTTCAGTTTTCTTATTTTCATTTAAGCTTTGAACGGCATTGTCTGCTCCCTTTTCTGTAGCTACAGTTAAAGGTTTTACTGTTGGCAGTGGTTTAATGTTTTCCTTAGCTATAGTATCCGTTTCTTCGGATTTTTTTTCTGAAGTAGGTTGTGTTAATTTTTGAATTATTTTCTTCAACTCTTCTGGGTCCACACTCTTTTTTATTGGAACCGCCTCTTCACTTCTTGATTGTTTTTGGTTTGTTTGTGAAATAGCCGGATAGCTGGTTGTTTTTTTATAACTATTTGTTGGATGGTCATATTTCTTAGGTTTATCAGTTGCTCCTTGAGGTGTTTCTATTTTTCCGGTATGACTCCTTGACCCTTCTTTATTTGCAGTATTTCGGACATAGTCATTTCCATCAAACTTTGACTCGTTTTGTCTATCAACGGTTTTATCTATATCAAAAGCATCAACATTTGACCATTTTTTAATCTGTTCCTCTATCTCTGCTCTTGGTCTCGAGTATTTTTCTCTTGAGCGAGCTATAATTTTTTCTGTATTACCCTCGTCCCCTTCTTTTACAAAGAGCGACTTTGCACTAAAAGAGTTGCTCGCCACACCATCTATCAGCATGTTTAGATATATATGTCGGTTATCTAGTCCTATTAGGTCATCTTTTTCAAAAGTTGGACTAAACTCTTTCTCTAGAAATGATGCATCTGTAGCACCCACTCGAAAGGCCATAAGAGTACCTATATTACCAAAGACAGCATCTCTTACGGTTTCATCCATCTGGGCTACATACTGGTTAGTAAGGATTAGGGCGAGTCTATATTTTCTCGCCTCGGATAATATCTTTGCGAAAGCTTCTGTGGCAAAGTTTTGAAACTCGTCAACATATAGAAAGAAGTCTTTCCTGTCTTCTGGTTTTATTTTTGCTCTTGCCATCGCTGATAGTTGCATTTTTGTAATCATCAAAGAACCCAAAAGTTCAGAATTATCTTCCCCTATTTTTCCGGACGCGAGATCAACTAATATTATTTTCTGGGTATTCATGGCGTCTTCAAAATCAAAAGTCTCCTTTGTTTGACCGATGATATTTCTTATAGTTGGTGATGCTGTGAACTGTCCTACTTTGTTTAGGATTGGTGCTACAGCTTCTGTAGCAAACTTATCATTATATGTTGAAAATTCTTTTAGCCAAAAAGTTTTAACTACGGGATCCTCGACATATGTAAGTACTTTTTTACGAAAGTCTTTATCGGTAAGTATTTTTACTACGTCTAACATGGTTGTGTCAGGATAATAAGTCAGAGCTAAAATGGCATATCTCATGAGATACTCTAACCTTGGACCCCAACTATAACCAAACTGCTTTTTAAAAACAGAAACGAATCCACTCGCAACTCCCTCTCTAAGGTCTGGTGTTGCTTTCATTGGGTTAAAGCCAACAGGATGATCTTTGTCTGCCGGGTTGATATAGACCACATCCTCTATTCTGTTTTCGGGTATTTGCTTTAAGATATCATGGATAAGCTCTCCGTGAGGGTCGACGATACCTACCCCCTCGCCTCTCTTAATATCCTCTACCGCTAGAAGTTCGAGCATCTTACTCTTACCTGTGCCTGACTTTCCCAAGACATACATATGACGTCTTCTGTCATCTTTTTTTATGCCAAACTTTCTCAACTGCCCCCTGAAAGTTGTTTCTGCAAAAACAGTTATATCGTTCTGATCTATATTTGGATCATCTGCATAAGGAAGATTTGCAGGTGGCTCGCCCTTCTTTGATGAAGTCCAGACTATATTTGGTGTTTCTACTGATGCATGAGGAAGATGATAAAGACTTGCCACCTCTTCAATATTCAAGATGAACCCCTTATCAGTAAAGAGTCTAGCGCGGTATTCTTCTAAAACATCTTTGCCGGTTCTTGTTTTTGTAACGGCAAAGCCATTAGCGAGTGTGGTATTGAATTGCTTAAATGCACCGGTGGTGATGCGCAAGTTTTGTTTAGCTATTTCCTTTGATTTGGCAATATAAAGTATTCTTATTTTTACCTGATATCCAAGCTTGTTGGCTTTTTCTTCTAGACATGCCAGCGATGTTTCCTCGTTGTGTGTGATTTGTTTTGTGCTTCCCGCACTTTTTCCTCCCTTTTCATCTGTAGGGAAAATAACATCGAAAACAGTGCTGAGTATAAGTCCGGGCATTTGAAAAAGACCACTTTTTATTCCATTTTTACTAAAG
>JBBTZO010000033.1:0-5403 GCA_038061315.1 Patescibacteria group bacterium | reverse complement strand
TTACTAAAGGGGTTGGGCCCAGAACCACCCTTTAGACCTTCAGCATAGGCAAGGCCTTTGTTTCTCCACGCGTCAGAAGCAGGACGAGTAAGAATCTGGATCCACATTTTTTCTGAATGGCCTTCTATCTTAGAGAGTGCGCCGGTGATTCCAGCCAAAGGATCAACCTCAAAACTCACAAACGTTTTGATAGGAAAATAATCAGGCTTTATTAGTTTTAGTTCACAACCAGCGACACAGTCATCTATCCCATCATGGTCAATGTCTATACCCGTACTAGTGGGGTCAGTATTTACGTCCGTACCAGTAGGATCAAGGCTTACATTTTTAGAGTAGTCATCAACTACTGATATTTCCGCAGTTGGGTATTGGGCATAAACCTGCCCTTCCACAAAGTTCTGAAGGTGTTTAGGGGTCCAAACATAGAACATTATCGACTTGGCATCGGCAACCATTTCAAAGCTGATATGCTCTTGTATGCTACCTTCTTTTTTAAGATCTTGTGCAGGCCTAAGTATGCTATGCAAGCTTGCAAACATCATCTCGGCTGATGTTGGACCCTTCTCACTATTTTTGGGAATCTTGACCCATAAAACCACACTTTCGAGGTTTTCTACCCATTTGCTTTTTCTGAAGTTCTGAAAAGCAACGATGGCAACTATGGGGACTATAATCCACCATGTCCACATCAAAAGCTGAAAGATACCCTTAAAAATGTATATTAAAATTTCAAACATATGCGCTTACTTGCCTTTTAACTGTCTGCCAGGGTGTATGTGGCCCTTGATACTCTTTTGAAAGAGTTTTTTTGCAGATTTAAGATTACTGTGGTTTCCTTCACTATTCTATGTTTTTTGACATGTTCAATAATCTCGTTTTTATGCATTGGTCTACCTTGCTCAATTAAAATTTCACGGATAACATCTTCAACAACACCGGGTTTATATCCCCACTCTTGAAGGGCATATATTCCCCTTCCGATTAAAACAAAACGATCATCTCTGATTAGTTCATTATGAACAGCTTGTTTTGTTACCGGTCTTTTTTGAAGCTTGTGTTCCAGTATTTTTTCTGTTATTGCACTATAATGAAGCGGTTGTTTGTGCTTTTTCATTATGACATAGGTTTTATCGCGGATACTTTTTGGGTTTACTTCGCGCCACGTGATAAGACCCCATCTTTTATCTTCTGTTTGTAAGACACCCTTCTTTAACCATAGTAGAGATTCAATGATTTCTGTTTTTTCAGATAATGACTTTGCAATATCCTCTAAACTCATCACTTTTTTCTTCCTTTCAAGGAGAACATCAATCTTCTTTGAAAGCTCTAAGAGTTCTTTATTATTATTATTTTTGAGTGTCCAGTAGGTCCTAGTTTCTTTATTCTCGCCATACCTCACTAGATTTTTATCCAAAGTAATTAAAAACAGAAGAGAGTTCATCCCTCTTAAGTCTTGCTTTTTAGTGGGGATAAATACAGAAACGAGACGTTCCTCATTTGAGAATCCCCCAAAGTCGCTGACAGTTTTTTCTAGTTTTTCGTGAAAAGATTTAATTTCGGGTGTACTCGGGATAGCCTTTTCTAGTTTAGTAGTTGCAACCTTTTCTATCTGTCTTACTCTTTCTCTGGTAATTCCCAGGTTTTTCCCTATTGCTTCGAGTGTTTTTGGCTTTGTACCGCTCAAACCATATCTTTCAATCAAAACATTCCTGTCACGGTCTTTTTTGAGTACATCTTTTGTTAAAATAGAAGAAACTTTCTTTCCAAAATCTTGGGAAATTGTATTTTTTTCTTTTAAATTTGTGCTTGTTTTAGCCATAAATCAGTATTTTAGTATGTCATTCCCGCGGAGGCGGGAATCTATTCAATTTAATAAGTTAAATTATAGCACAACAAAACCCCCATGTCAAATGTTTTTGTGCTCAATATATACATAAAATAATGACTTTGGTGAACTCTGTAGTGCGTTATCCGAACTTTTATATTCTAAATCAGCTTGGGGATGCGGTAAAGAAGATTTCTGCTTAAACCCTGTAAACAAAGGAAAAAGCGGCTCTGAAGAGTCGCAAATTCCATATTGCTAGTTCTTCTTCGCCGCTCCTGGTTCATGCCAGTATCATGGCCATCACTGTAATAATGCAGACACCAAGGATAGCTGCACACAAACATACGATGATTGCCATGCCCACAGGCCGAATAGCGCAGAGGTACTGTAAATCTCTAGTTAATCTTCGCATTTCTCACATTCCTTCCATGTCTGTGATTTTCCAATCGGGGAATTGCGGTAGTAGTTGTTTCCATGCTTCGTAGAGTGGTGAGAGCTCTTGCTTGACCTCGGGCAAAAGTCCAACGTCCCTATAGTCACGCTCAAGCTTTTCCATTGCATAATCCTTGATACCTAGCTGAGTGAGATTGATATAGGCATAGTCAGTCAGATGACTGGCCGAATCAGCAACAGCGATGATCTTTGCCTCAATTGTTTCCGGCTGAATGTCTTTGCATCGGTGTGCTCTGACGCAATGGGCCACTTGTTCCAGTTTGCCCTGAGAATAGCCGTTGGCCTGCAAGAACTGGAGAGCCCTTACCTCAGAGTAAACCGCATGGTCATCCCTGTCGTAATCCTCGCAGTCTACATAACCTATGTCATGAAACCAGACTGCAACTCTTACAACTTCAGGATTGGCGTCGGGATACATACCTAGTATCTTGTCAGCCCACTTGCCCATAATCTGTAAGTGTTTGGGCAGAAGGCCCTGCAGGGTTTGTGACATCGATGCTAACTGAAGAGCAAAGTGCTCCTCAGCCATTTGAACCATTGTGCTCACATCACTTTCGAGTCGGCGAGGCATGATATCTCTCCTTGTGAGACCGGATTATTAGAATAGAAGGTACTGAGGTGTAATAGTACCATATTTCGTACAGTTTATCAATATTCTAGATATTAAAAAAGCCCAACAGGGCTTTGAGCACGAAAGTTCGAACGTCATTATGGTCTTACGATATTTATAAAAATTAATGCCTTGAATAAGGCAATATATCAACTGGTTTTCTGGTGGGCCTTAGCAGGCTCGAATTCTTTACTTCACTACTTTAGTTTAGTGAAGTAGTGACTGAGATTCTTCGTTTTCTTAGAATGACAAATTGCTTTTGCTTTGAAGGTCGGACCTGACCAAGTACAGCCAGGTTTGACCTTTTTAAGGGATTTCTCCGTTCGCCACTAGCGTGGTGTCTGTCGAAATGACAAAGTGTGGTTAGGCTTTTTTCTTTTTAGGCCAGGTTTTTTTGGTTGGACCCTCAATGATAATCTTCTGAATATCATCATAAGTCAGACTTTCAATATCTGTATCTTTGGGGATGCGGTAGTTATCCTTCCCTACCTTTAAGAATGGTCCCCAGCGACCCTTTAGTACTTGTGCATTTTTATCTTCAGAGAAAGTTTTAAGTATTCGTTCTTTGTTTGCTTTTCTTTTTTCTTCGATGAGCTCTATGGCCCTATCTAGTTCTATTGTCATTGGGTCATCGCCACCGTCTTTGTTTATAGAAGCAAATAGTCCATCGTGGCTGACATAAGGACCAAATCTGCCGACATTGGCGACGACATCCTTGTCTTCATACTTTCCTACCACTCGAGGAAGCTTGAAAAGCTCCATTGCTTCTTCAAATGTAATAGTAAAAATGCTTTGATCTTTCTGCAGTGAGGCGAACTTTGGCTTTTCTTCATCTTCTGCCTTTCCTATCTGGATAATTGGGCCAAAACGACCGATACGGGCAAACACTTCCCTTCCCGATACAGGATCTATCCCTAGTTTTCTTCCGCTTTTTGGTTTAGAATCGCTATTTTCCTTACTTGATACCTTTTCAATTGAAGTATGAAACGGTCCGTAGAACTTGCTAATCATTTTGTCCCACTTTAGTTTTCCATCTGCTACTTCGTCGAACTCTTCTTCAACCGAGGCGGTAAATCCGTAGTCCATAATCTCGCCGAATTTTTCCACCAAAAAGTCTGTAACGAGCATCCCGATGTCTGTCGGGAAAAGCTTCTGTTTCTCTGCACCCGTTGTTTCCTCTTTCGTTTCACAGCTAAACTCCCCACTCTTTAAGGATAAATAATCATATTTTCTTGCCTCCCCTTCACGGGTCTCTTTCACTATGTAGTTTCTTTTTTGAATGGTAGAAATAGTAGGCGCATAGGTGGAGGGTCGGCCGATACCGAGCTCTTCCATTTTCTTAACAAGACTAGCTTCCGTATAATGCGGTGGATGTAGAGTAAAACGTTGCGTAGAAAATATTTCATCATACTGTAGTTTTTGCCCCACTTTCATTGGAGGAAGAATACCTGCTTTGTTTGTACTATTTGCTTCATCGTCTGAAGACTCTATATATACCTTCAAAAATCCATCAAACTGGATTACCTCGCCTTCGGCGATGAACTCTTCTTTTCTTCCTGAAACAGATATGGTTACCGTTGTGCGCTCAAGTCTAGCCTCAGACATCTGTGATGCGAGCGTGCGCTTCCAGATAAGGCTGTACAGTTTTTCTTCTGAAAGATCTGAGCCCGCTTCCTTGATGCTCATTACTGTGGGATGTATAGCTTCGTGAGCTTCCTGTGCACCTTTGCTTTTTGTCGTGTATCTCATAGGGCGCGAGTACTCTTTACTAAAGCTTTTTACGATTTCATTTTGTGATGCAGTTATTGACGCTTCGCTCAAGTTTAGACTGTCTGTACGCATATAAGTAATGTGTCCGGCTTCATACAGTTTCTGCGCGACTGACATGGTGCGGGCTACAGAGAAGCCAAGCTTTCGAGCAGCTTCCTGTTGTAAGGTAGAGGTTGTAAATGGCGCGGAGGGGTTTTTCTTTGCTGGTTTCTTCACAAGGTCTTGGATGTCAAACTTGGCGGTTTTACAGTTATTTAAAAAGTCTTCAGCCTCTTGTCGGGTTCCAAACTTCTTATTCAGTTCGGCCTTGAGTATAGCATCACCTACTGTAAAGAGGGCGGTCGTTTTATAGAAAGAAGTAGACTCGTGATCTTGAATCTTCCGTTCGCGTTCTACGATTAAACGAACAGCAACTGACTGGACTCTACCCGCAGATAGTGATGGCTGCACTTTTTTCCACAATACTGGAGATAGCTCATATCCAACAAGTCTGTCGAGTATTCTCCTTGCCTGTTGTGCGTTAAAAAGATTCTCATTTAGCTTCCCGGGATTTTTGACAGCATTAACAAGCGCATCTTTTGTAATCTCGTGGAAGGTTATTCTTTTTGCATCCTTTTGCCCTATCATTTCTGCCACATGCCAAGCGATGGCCTCTCCTTCTCTATCTAGGTCAGTTGCGAGGTATACTTGGTCAGCTATCTTTGCTTCCTTTTTTATATTGGCCAGATTTTTCTTTGATTTATCA
>JBBTZO010000032.1:0-5573 GCA_038061315.1 Patescibacteria group bacterium | reverse complement strand
GGCTTGGGTTTTTATGCTAGTGAAATAACCTTTGTTCTAGTACTGGTGTTCATAATATCGGGAATATATTTTTATTCAAAAAATCGCAAGTTTTTTTCTAGTTTTATTAAACAAAAGGCCATACTGGTTTTCTCCGCTGGTGTTATTTCACTACCTTTTTTCTACTCTTTTTTTATAAATCCGGGCAAGTTTCTATCAAATTTTACATATAAGCCGGATGTTCTTTTTGATAATACAAAAAAGCTGATAAGTTCTCTTGTTTATGCCTCGCCACAACAATATATGTATAATATAGGTACTGATAAGGTATTTGATCCATTTATTGAGATAACCTTCATCTTGGGGCTTATTTATATAGTAATGAGGATTAAACGAAGGAAGTTCTACTTTCTTACCACATGGCTAGTGATTTTGACAGTAATAATCGTTTTTAAAAATTTATTTTCCTTGGGGAACTTCATATATATAATACCTATTATGTTTATTATGTTGGCGAGAATACAAACATATGTCCTGGATAAATGGTTTAAAACTTTTCCGTTTAATAAATTTGCGCGCATTATAATGGTTTTGGGAGTTGGTTTTATGTTTGCACTTTCTTTGTCATATAACTATAGAAAAGTTTTCTTGGCATGGACTAAATATCCGGAGAGAAAGTTTGCATATAGTACCGAATCAACGTCGGTAAACCTTGGAAATGATAAGGCATACACCTACAAATCATCATATGGAAAAGACGTCATAGCTTCTGTGATAAATATAGATAATAAAGATAATATTTCAGAGCTAACAGACTTAAACACAATCAAAGAGGGGGATAAACCCAATATTATTACTTCCCCTGAAGGTTCTTTTGCGGTAAAATTAAATGTAAAGAATGTGAAGTGGAAAGAGTATAAAGGCAAAGACATCGTTTTATTAAAAGGAGAGTAAAGTGAGCGAAGAAATAGGTTTATCAGTAATTATCCCATGTAAAAATCAAGCAGCGGGTGTAAAAAGAACTTTATCAGAGATTACGGAATACTCTAAAAAATTTGATTTCGATTGGGAAGTTATCTATGCCGATGGCGGCAGTACAGACAAAAGCATAGAGACAGCTGAAAGTTTTGAAGGAAAGATTAAGAATTTAACAATTGTCCATGAATCGGCACTTGGAATGGGCACTGGTAAGGGAGCAGCAGTAAAAGCCGGGATGCTAAAGGCAAAAGGTAAAATCAGAATGTTTATGGATGCTGACTCTTCTACGCCGATTAAAGAAATAGACAAGCTTCTCCCTTATTTTAAGGAAGGTTACGATGTTGTTATGGGTTCGAGGTATACAAACAAGCCTCTACCTGCTGTACATAAGCCCTTTAAAGCCTTTTTGCAGGCGCTTAAGGAGGTTTTTGAAGTTTTAATCTATGGATATTCAAAAAGTAACAACATGGTTAAAAAACAAGGCAGATTTAGACAGTTAGTATCTCGTGGTGCAAATCTCTCGTTTGTTGTTCTTCTCGGCCAGAGTTATGCAGATACAAGGTGCGGTTTCAAAGCCTATACTGATAAAGCCGCCGAAACCATTTTTAGCTTACAAACCTTACCGGGTTGGGGTTTTGATACAGAAATACTTATGATCGCGGAAAAGTACAAATATAAAATTATAGAAGTCCCTATCACATGGATCGATGATGCCGAAATCTCAGACATGACACTGAGCGGTATATTTGGAAGCTACATTGAGATCTTTAAGATAAAATGGAACAAACTTAGTGGCAAATACTCAGGCGCAAAAGCAGAATAAGATAAAGAACCTTGTTAAATTTTTAGTTGCAATAATGGTTTTGATATTATTATGGGCATTCTTTAATGATTCTACATATAACATAGTTAAAAAAGAATTCGTAAAAAATGCTGATAAGTATACAGAGATGTATGCTTATACAAAGTCAAAACCAGCCTTTAACGAAAAATATTTTATCGTTCAGGAGAACAAACAGGCAGAGAGTTTTTTTAGAAAAGAAGTGAAGGCAATTGATGAGGGGGATATAGATAATATTAGTTGTTCAAAGGATGAAATCATTATTTTATATGAGAAACCAAGTCAAAAAATAAGTGAATATATCCAGAAAAAAGAGGGAGAAGCGCTCGTTTTAAACAAAGGTACTGATATAGAGTTTTATGCAGCAAAAGTAAAGGGTTCAACGGAGTCTTGCAGCTTAGGAGAGTAGGGATCAATGACCAATTTTCAATTCTCAATTTTCAAAAATAAATTCTTTCAAGAAAACTGGATGGTTTCTGTTGTTTTGATTATTGCAACATTTCTAAGGTTCTTTAGACTAGATAAACTACCAGAAGGACTCCATCCGGACGAAGCAGCAAATGGTCTAGATATCATTAGTATGTTTGACTCGCATAAGTTTGCTGCCATTTATGACACAAATGGCCCAAGAGAGGCACTGTTTCTGTATTTACAAGCAATTCCTGTTTGGATAGGGAAGGTTACCGGATGGGCGTTTTTAAACTTTACTCCACTTTCTCTTCGTATTGCACCGGCAATCATCGGGGTTGCAACGGTTTATGGAATATACCTTTTAGGAAAAGAACTCTTTAATAAGAATGTGGGTATTTTTGCTTCCTTGGTGCTTGCGGTAAGTGCTTGGCATATACAGTTTAGTCGTAATGGCTTCCGGGCTATCATGGCTCCCTTAGCGCTTGTTTTTCTCTTCTACTTTTTCATAAGAGCTTACAAAAACGGACAGATCAAAGACTATATTGCAACCGGTATTACTCTTGCCCTGGGTTTTTATACATATCTTTCTTTCAGAATGGTGCCGCTCGTTTTGATTGCGATACTCGTTTATATAGCGATTACAGATAAAAAATTTATTAAGAAAAACATCAAAAAGATTGGAATATTGGCAGCGGTATTTTTTGTGATTATGATACCGATGCTTATCCACTTCATTCATGTTCCTGCAGACATTGCCGGCCGTTCGTCAACTAGCATCTTTAATCCAGAAACCAATGGAGGTAGTCCGATAAAGGCATTAACAGATAACATCGTTAGAACCGCAATTATGTTTAACTTCTCGGGTGATGAAAACTTTAGGCATAACCTTGGTGGGACCCCCATGCTTGATGTTTTTGTGGGAATACTAATGTGGGTCGGGGTGGTTATAAGTCTTATTAGAATTAAAAAGATAGAGTACTTCCTTTTGATTATGTGGTTTGGGGCACTTTCTTTACCCGAACTTCTTACTTCAGAGGGTATACCGCATGCACTTAGAATCGTTGGGGTTATACCGGTTGTTTTCTTGTGGGCTGCTCTTGGCTTGGACTGGATACTAACTAAAGTTAAGGCAAAGTATGCACTATATACCGGGATGATACTTTTGATTATAATCTCCGGTGGGGCGAGCTTCTATAAATATTTTGTTCTTTTCCCTAGCTATTCAGACTCCAGAGAAGCTTACGCGGAAAACATGGTAGAGGTAGCGCGTGATATAAAGAAACAACCAAAAGACACCGAAATAATACTTCTCATGGGAGAATATGGTACAAAAACAGTTCAGTTTATTACGTATCCGGATAAACCTAACATCCATAGATATGAGACTTATAACATTAAGGATTTGAAGCTTCCTAAAAAACACTATAAGATGTATGTAGAGCGTGAGTGGAAAGAGACGGCCGCAAAGGAGTTAGCGCGTATTGGCTTTGATAAAGGATTTACAGCCATACCATCAAAAACAGATAAAAGAATAATCTATTATGAATACAGTCAATAAATCCAAAATACATACAATGTTCGGGATACCAACAGATAGGCTTTGGATATATCCTATTTTCTTTGGTGCATTTATGCGCATCTATGGAATAGTTATGTCAAGTATCTGGCATGATGAGGGCTATACTATGTGGCTACTTAAGTATAACCCGATTCAGATTATCGAAAGAACGGCACGTGATGTCCATCCACCGGGGTACTATCTTATAGCTAAACCCTGGGTGATGATTTTTGGAAATTCGGCTTTTTCTATAAGGTTTTTGTCACTGCTTTTTTCTGTAGGAATAATCTACTTAGTTTATAAAATAGTAGAGAAGGTTTTTGACGATAGGGCTGCTTTTTGGGCATCTATGTTTGTGGCTCTCTCACCCTTTATGGTGCGTTTTGCGCAGGAAGCAAGAATGTATGGGGTTGTGGCATTTTTTACAACCTTAGGAACATATTTTTTAGTTAAGTTTATTCAAGATAAGAGCAATAAGGCATTGATATTTTATGCACTTTCTATGACTGTGGCAATCTACATACAATACTATGCTTTTTTTGTAATAATGATTCAGTGGATTATAGTGGCAACAGTAACTCCGGGATTTTTTACCTTTAAGTGGAGCAAGTCACTTAAAGAACGTTTGGGAATATTTAACTGTAAGTGGTGGCTAGCAGGACTTGCTTCGGTAGTCCTATACATTCCATGGTTTCCTATTGCCTACAAGCAAGTGACAAGAGTCAGTGGTAGTTACTGGATAAAACCAGAGTGGATAAATGCAAGAACTATCCCAAACAACCTAACTCAGTTTGTTGTATATATGCACTTAGATGGTAATGGCTACGAAGCTATCATGGGAAAGGTGTTGTTTTGGCTGGTGGCTCTTACTCTCGTAGGAACGGGCTTTGTTTTGCTTTATAGGAAAGATTTAAGCAAAAGAGTTTCTTTGTTTCTTCTATATGGTTATTTGCCGATGGTGCTTGTATTTATACTTTCAAAAGTTAGAACCCCTGTATACCAAGACAGATATTTTCCGTTTTCTGCGGTAGCTATATTAGCTCTTTGGGGTATTGGTATCTCAGTTATTAAGAGTAGGCGCATAAGAATGACTTTCGGGGGGTTGGTTTTTATCCTTTTGATACTTGGAAATGTACAAATGCACATAGATACTTCTCATCAGATGAAGGCACTTTCTATGGCTGTCAAAAACGAAATGCACCCCGGAGACGTAGTCCTTTCTGGTGAGCTGTATACATTTCTTGATGGAACGTACTACTTTGGCGACAAGAAAATTAAACTAATATCTGCGCCTGTTGATGGGTATGGTGAATCCTCTCTTTTCTACGACCAACAAGGTGAATATATAGTGTCTGAGAGCGAAGCAATAGCACTAGGCACACAAAACAGAGTATTTATAGTGGGTAAAACCGGTGATAAAAAGTATTTTTCAAACTGCCTACTAGATTCATCTAAAAGTAGGGTTATATACGAAGACACCAGGACAAACGGCGTAAAAGCGGTTTTATATGAGAATTAACAAATTAAGAATTACTAATTTCTAAGGAAATCCCAAGTCATTAATGCTGAAATTAGACATTCTATCATTAGTCATTGATTAAATATTAGAAATTAGGATTTATAAATTTATCTTTCTATACGCCTTGAACACAGCTCTCAAATATAATAAACTATTAATATCTAATAATAAAAGGAGATTACGTTATGGCGATGTTTGGTAAAGCCAAAGAACAATACGAGTTTGTGAAAAAAGCTAAGGAAATACAAAAGAAACTAAGAAATGAAATAGTTGAAGCCGAAAAAGGT
>JBBTZO010000031.1:0-3776 GCA_038061315.1 Patescibacteria group bacterium | reverse complement strand
TTCATCTCCTTTCATTTTAGATGAATGTGTCCAAGATGTTCGATGCCTTAAGAATTTACGTTGACAAGACTAAAGCATCCTTTCCTATTAAGTAAAGCGAGACATACACTTTGTACTGTATCCCACCGTACCATTTTATACCAAAAAAGTGCTATAATGCCCTAGAGACGCATGCTCAGCCAAAATTAACTATTTTTAGCTCTTGCAAAATTGCGTAAACCAAGGCCGTGCCAATATTCATACATTAGGGCAACCATAAATCCAAAAACGAAATAGAAAACAAACTCTTCTACGGGAACACTAAAAACTCTTATACCAGTAAGAGTTTCCTTATAAATATAAGTACTGTTAACAAAACCGGGTGATAATAAAATCAGAAGCGAATAGACTGGAGCCGCTATAAGCACCATCAATAATCCATTAACAAGGGAGCTAAATATAAGATCTTTTCTTGTAATTAACATAAATCCGCAGTAGATGAGAAGAGAGAAGATACATGCATAAAAAGTGGTTGTTTTAAATACTCTATAAAAGACATAAAACAACAAAAAGGTAATACAGACTAAAAAATAAAAATATCTCTTATCATTCTTGGTTCTTTTTCTGTAAAGTTTCTTGCGAAAAATCTCTTCATATAAAACAGCTGCAATACCTCCGTTGCTTATACCAAGAATAAAGTCTTCTATCCCGAGTCTAGTTCCGGTAATGGTTTGTGGTCGCCACCAGTCCATTGTCCAAAAATATGCAGATGCATAGCTTACGATGCCGGCTATGAGACCCATCACTAACATTTCCCGCCGTAAGTCTTTACGCTTCCAAAAAAGTATCGTCCATGGAATGAAAAATATTAAACATCCTGTCATGTAAGCGTATCTATTGGGTATCATAAATATGTCCTTTTATACATAAATATTTTAATCTAAGTAGCATATATCATCAAGAGACCGTATCAAAAAGAACCGCCGAGAGGCGGTTCTTTTTTGAGTCTAACTTTTTATTTATTGCTTGCCTTGTACTCTTTGATAGCCTGGAAAACCTTGCCATCCTCGTTAATGTTTTCCCAGAAGAGAACTTGAGTCCTTGAGATATTCATCTCATCAGCGGGAGCGTGAAGCTCCTTACCAAGTTTTATGAGCGTTAGATTTGACTGGTCTGCAGTAGCTGTGTCTTTTGGCTGAACACTTTGATCCTTTGACTGCAGATAGTAGATATCTGTCAGCTTTACATAGTTTCCGCCATTGTCGGCTAGCTTACCAAAATAAACCTGACCATTTGTTAGAAATACTGCCTGATATTTATCATTGTCACTAGCCTTGCTGTTGTTAGCTGAGTTGTTGCTGGCTGGCTTCAAAATATCTTTTTTAACAACTAAATAGTAGCCACCCGCTAAAACAGCTATTATAAGTAAAATAATTCCTATTGTTTTTGCGTTTAACGTTACGCCTTTATTTCCTTCACTCACATCTTCCTCCTTTTTACGTTTATCTTATTATGTTAAAATAGTATCAATCATTTGCAACTTATGCAATTATTTTTATATAAATTTATGATAAAAAACAAAAAGAGATATCACTTTATAGGAATAGGCGGAATAGGGATGAGTGCACTGGCGCAAATCCTTGTTTTGCGTGGAAACCAAGTTAGCGGTTCCGACCTGGTAGATAGCCCAGCCACACAAAATCTAAAGAAAATCGGTGCAAAAATATATTTAGGACAAAAAAAAGAACACTTGTCAAAAGATACCGATAAAGTTGTTGTCAGTGCTGCAATAAACAATAAAAATCCTGAGGTATTAGAATCCCAGAGGCTAGGAATCCCTATTATCACTCGTGGAGAACTTCTTGGCGCAATGATGAGTGAAAAAACAGGGATAGCCATCACAGGAACACATGGAAAAACCACGACCTCAAGTCTAATATCCCACATTTTTGAGAATGCCAAACTAGACCCAACTATTGTTGTTGGTGGGGAAGTAAGAAATATTGGGGGAAATGCAAAAGACGGGGAGGGTAAATACTTTATAGCTGAAACCTGTGAATATAAAAGATTTTTTCAAGATATTCATCCCAATATGGCTGTTATTACCAACATAGAAGAGGATCATCTAGACTACTACAAAGACCTGGATGATATAAAGTCAGCTTTCTCTGACTTCACTGGAAACATCAAGGCAGATGGCATACTATTTGCTTGTTTTGATGACGAAAATACACGTGAAATTTCAGAAAATTTTGATGGCAAGGTAATCTCCTATGGCATATCCAGCGGTAACCTAAACTATAAAGTTGACAATATACGGGTAGTAGAGAAGATCCAAAGGTTTAATGTGTATAAAAATGGCTCCGATCTTGGCGACTTTGAAATGACAATTCCCGGCATACATAGCATTCTAAATGCTACTGCCGCCATCGCCGTATCACTTGAGTGTGGTATCAAACTAGGAACCACAAAAGAAAGCGTAGCAGAATTCACGGGAGCAGTTAGGAGAATAGAAACAAAAGGAGAAAAAAACGGGATACTCGTAATAGATGACTACGCACATCACCCCACGGAAATCCAAGCAACGCTTCAGGCAATAAAAAGTTTCTATCCTAAAAGAAAACTCTGGTGCATATTCCAGCCACACCAACACTCCAGAACAAGAATTTTACTAAATAATTTTGTCTCTGCACTCCTAGAAGCAGATAGTGTAATAGTCCCAAAGATATATCCGGTTCGTGATACCCAAGAAGACATCGCCTCTGTTTCAGGTGAAGACCTGGTAAGTCTTTTGACAAAGAAGGGGAAGACAGCCGAATATATACCAAACTTCAAAGATGTGGTTTCCCACCTTAAAAACAATGTGAAAGAGAACGACATCGTCGTCACTATGGGCGCCGGTCCCGTAAATCAAATAGGGGAAATGTATCTAGATATCGAATAATATCTTATACACAACTTATCCACAATATATAGCATTGACACGACTTATTAAAAACTATATTATCTTTACAACGTTCCTTATGAGAGGGACCGGAACGCTAGCAACCTGTGGATAAAATATTATATTTATGTATCCTTACAGACGGCTAGAAAAAAGATAACTCTCAATCACCCCCAAACAAAAAACGCTCTCTAGTAGAGTGTTTTTTGTTTTTTATGCTATAATCATGCTTGTATGGCAAAGAGAAAATCACAGAAGTTTAATCTAAAGAGTTTTCTACACAAATCATTTATTCCAAGTGATAAGAATGCTCATAGACCACACGCATTTCGACATTTTATGCTTTCTATTTATTCGCTTGGCTTAATACTGTCTCAGCTCAGTTTTGGGGCTATACAGTATACTCCTGTTACCCCAAATCCTGAGCAGCTAAAAAAAGATATTTTCGTGAAAATTAACGAACAGAGAAAAGGGCAGACAGGAACGGTCTTTCTTGAAAATCCACTGCTATCTCAAGCTGCTCAAGAAAAACTTCAAGACATGTTTACAAAAAACTACTGGGATCACACTTCACCAACGGGAGAGAAGGCTTGGGTTTTTATAGACAAAACCGGATATTCCTATACTGTAGCCGGTGAGAACCTCGCACGCGGATTTGTGTCTGCTGATGGCATGGTAGATGCATGGATGGATAGCCCCACACATAAGAAAAACATTCTTGATAAAAATTTTCGGGAAACAGGAATAGCAGTGGGCAATGGAATAATAAATGGCAAGTCCGCAACGGTAGCAGTTCAACTTTTTAGTAAGCCATCGCCAGTGTTTACACAAGGACAGTCACTGGTTGCAGGCG
>JBBTZO010000030.1:1141-3133 GCA_038061315.1 Patescibacteria group bacterium | reverse complement strand
AAGAGATTTATCCGCTTGTTATTCCATAAAGTCGGTCGAAATGACAATATAAAAAAGAAAGATTTATTATGATTGCTAGTTTGAGAGGAAGAGTAGTTCAAAAAAGAGCTGATAGTCTGGTTGTGGAGATGAACGGAGTCGGATATAAAGTCATCTGTCCTATTTCTGTTTTAGAGTCGGCGAAAGTTGACAGTGAGATATTTTTAAACACCTATACTCATGTTCGTGAAGATATCTTGGCTTTGTATGGCTTTTTAACTGCTGATGACCTAGCTCTTTTTGAACAACTTATAAGTGTTTCCGGAGTGGGACCGAAGGCGGCAGTGAATATATTATCTGCTGCAAACCCTGAAAAGGTTCGGAGTTCTATCCAAAAACAAGACCCGGGGATTCTCTTTTCTGTATCGGGTATTGGCAAGAAGACTGCTGAAAAGATTGTAGTGGAACTAAAGAACAAGCTTGGTGCGACGAGTGACTTATACGCGCCATCTTCAGAGACAGATGACTTGTACCAGGCACTCTCAGACTTAGGGTTTAAATCAAATGAGATTAATGGTGCCATATCAAAGATTCCTGAAGCTCTCGAAACTACAGAAGAAAAACTAAAGTTTGTATTGAAAGAGATTAAAAAATGAAACTAGACAAAGACCACATACTGGATAGTGAAGAGTTTGAGGGTGAGGAGAAGTTTGAGGAAACACTCCGACCAAAGAGGTTCAGTGAGTATATTGGTCAAAATCAAGTCAAAGATAACCTGAAAATTACTATTGAGGCGGCGAAAAAACGCAAAGAACCAATAGACCATGCACTACTCTATGGCCCCCCGGGTCTTGGCAAAACCACTCTTTCAAATGTCATAGCAAACGAAGTTGGAGTTTCTATAAAGGCGACAAGTGGACCGGCAATAGAGCGAGCCGGGGACCTGGCTTCTATCCTTACAAATTTACAGGAGAATGACATCCTCTTCATTGACGAGATTCATCGACTAAATACTGTTGTTGAGGAGATACTTTATCCGGCTATGGAGGACTTCGTCCTGGATATAATTATCGGCAAGGGTCCGTCAGCACGATCTGTTAGACTTGATCTACCAAAGTTTACTATCATTGGTGCTACAACAAGGATGGGACTTCTGTCTTCTCCGCTTCGTGACAGATTTGGTCTTGTTCATAGACTAGAGTTCTACGATCCGGAGGATATCAAAAAGATTATAAAGCGTTCGGCAAATATTCTAAAAATTAAGATTGATGAAAAAGGTTGCCAGGAGATAGCAAAAAGGGCTCGTAAAACCCCTAGAATTGCGAACAGACTGCTTAAAAGAGTTCGAGATTTTGCTGAAGTTAAGGGCAAGGGAGAGATTAATCTAGATATCGCGTGCTTGGCGCTTGAAATGTTGGAAGTGGACGAGCTAGGCTTGGACAATACAGACCGAAATCTTCTCGAGACGATAATTCACAAGTTCAAAGGTGGACCGGTTGGATTAAATACCTTGGCGGCAGCAACAAACGAGGAAATAGATACGATTGAGGAAGTTTATGAGCCATATCTGATACAAATGGGCTTCCTGGAGCGTACTCCACGGGGGCGCAAAGCTACTTCTCATGCTTATGACCACTTGAAAATTATCAAAAAAGATTCTTCAAAAAAACAGGAAAAACTATTATAGTATATAATTCTGACCCCCCTCGGTCATTCTGAATTTGATTCAGAATCCAGACAGAAAATTAGATTCCAACGCGGTGCCCGGAATAACAAGTTAAAATAATTCTTTTAAAAAAGGAAAAATATATTTATAATTAAAACGCTTATGTTTAAAATATATAAATATTTATCGGTTGGTTTATTTTTATTTTGGGGGTTTTTAGCTTCATTTTTTTGTATGGAATCATTGCAGGTGCAAGCAGTTTCAAGTTGCAATGGTATTATTATTTCCGAAATTATGCCAAATCCCCCCTCTTCACTCTCTGACTCAAACGATGAATGGGTGGAACT
>JBBTZO010000030.1:0-1131 GCA_038061315.1 Patescibacteria group bacterium | reverse complement strand
AAAACACGACTGGATATGATATTGATATTAGCGGATGTAGACTTAAAGACACAAAAGGCTCGTTAAAAGAATATATAGTTCCACCCGGTACGGTTATTAGCACGAATGGGTTTACCGTTTTTTATAATCGTGATACTAAAATCAGTTTAAATAATGATACTGACGGCATGACTTTTTTAGATTTTACCGGGACACTTTTATCACAAACCGCACTATACAAAAATGCTCCGGATGGACAGAGTTTTGTTCTTAATGGAAGTGTTTGGGAGTGGACGGCGGATGTGACGCCGGGATTTGAGAAAACTAACAATGTGGACACACCAACCGACACTAGTGTTAATACTTGTGAAGGATTGATAGTTTCTGAGCTGATGCCGGATCCGGTCTCTCCGCTTACCGATACAAATGATGAATGGATTGAAATATATAATGAGAGCGGTGAACCGGTAAATATTAGTGGTTGTATACTGGCTGATACTCAAAAAGCTGGCTCTAATCATGAATATAAAATTTCAGGGAGTACATTGGCATCGGGTGGATTTATGGTATTTTACTCAAAGAATACAAAAATAAGCCTAAATAATGACGGTGACACCGTTAGAGTTCTTTCACCGGACAAAAAAGTAATTTTTGAGAGTCAGAATTATGTGAAGGCCCAGGCCGGACAATCATGGGCTTATGACGGGAGCAAATGGTCGTGGACAGTTGCTACGACAGCAGGCGCACTTAATGTTATTGAGACGGCCGAAGAAAGCTCAACTGCAAGAGCGGGTTCAAAGAAAACGGCTTCCTCAAAAAACACCAAGGCGTCAACATCGAAAGCAAAAACTAAATCCTCTCCTCTTGCCAAGAGTTCTGGTACGAAGAAAAAGTCAGCCAATGGAGCGGAAGTTCTGGGGGCAAACTCTGAAGATGATGCTATAGCGCAAGGTAAGGTGAACGATAAGATGATGGGTTATATTCTCGTTGGGCTATCTGCTGTTCTTCTGGTAGGATATGTAGTGTGGATTAATAAGGATTTTCTTTATGAGAATATTATTAAAAAGTTTAGAAGATAGTGTTCAGCCACAAAAATCAGGCTCTCTAACCTTTAGTGGGGTAAATTCGTGCTCACTCAAGCACAAAAAACTT